>RFJM01000238.1 GCA_003694905.1 Caldilineae bacterium | reverse complement strand
TGCTTCTCAATCCCCCATCCCCCCCCGCTCAAGTCGCGAATCGTGAGGGAACGGCCGGCTTCGGAGCGCTTTCACCCGGTTTTGCCTATCCCCCGCACACGCTTGCGGTGATGGCGGCAGCCTGCCGCGAGGCAGGTCTCAACCTGCCTGTGCTGGATGCCGTCGGCGAGCGCATCGGTCTGGACGAGACCCTGAGCAAGATCCGCAGCCATCAGCCGCCGGTCGTCGTCGTTTACTGCAGTTGGGGTACCCTCGAATCCGACTGCGAGGCGATCGGCGCCATCCGCCGCGCCTTTCGGACTCTGCCCATCATCGCCGTCGGCGCGGGTATCCGCTTCAGTTGCGAAGAGCTCTTGCTGGCCGGCGCCACCCATGTCCTCCTGGGCGACCCGGATCTGGCCCTGGCGCGCTTCCTCACCCTCGCTTCACCCCGTCCGGGTATTCACCGCGTGCGCGACCTGATGCCCGAAGCGCACAACCACGCCGGCCTTCTGCGCGACCCCTCCCTGCTACCGCGTCCCGCCTGGGACACCGTCCCCTGGCAGCACTACGGCTTCCTCACCCTCTTCGGCGCTCGAGGCTGCGACGACACCTGTCGCTATTGCGCCTATATCACCGTTCAGGGCCGCGCCTACCGGCCCCGCCCGGCCCAGGACGTGATAGACGAAATGCTCTGGCTGGCGCGTACCTACCGGCCACGGCGCATCATGGTACGCGATCCCGTCTTCGCGCATGACCGAAGCCGCGCCATGGCCATCGCGCGCGGCCTGGCCGCCGTACGCTTTGATACACCGTGGGAGTGCGAATCCAGACCCGAACACTTCGACGCCGCCCTCCTCCGCCAGATGGCGAAAGCCGGCTGCACCGTGATCAAGCTCGGCATTGAGACTGCCGACGCCGAGCTCCTGGTGCGGCTTGGCCGCATCGCCAATCCGGCCGAAGCACGCCACTACCTTGCCTACACCGCCCGCGTCATCGCCGACGCCAGACGCTACGGCATTATCACGCGCGCTTTCGTAATGGTCGGCCTGCCCGGCCAGACGACCGAAAGTGTCGAGGCAACCGCGGCGTACTTGCGCCGCGTTCGGCCTGCCTACGTACATGCCCGGCCCTATGTTGCCTACCCGCGCGTTCCCCTGGGCCCGGCCCAGACCTCAGATCGGACCCAGGCCTTGCTTCCTCCCCTGCAGGCGGTGGCGGACGAATGCCAGGTACGCTCCACCCGCCCGCCTTCGCTGCAGCAACGTGTCCGGCGCCGACTCACCCGTCTGTGGTTGACCTACACCTGAGTCACCATGACCACCGTCTTTGTCACCGGGGCCAATGGCTTCCTGGGCGCTACCCTGGTCAGAATCCTCCTCGAAACCGGCTACCGGGTTCGGGGACTGGTGCGCGCCGGGGCCAATGACCTGCTGTTACAAAACCTCCCTCTTGAGCGAGTAACCGGTGACCTGCTGCAGCCGGAGAGCTATCGCCACGCCCTGTCGGGATGCGAAGGGCTCTTCCACGTAGCCGCGGCTTATACCCATGATCCCCAGGCCATCCCCAGCATGGAGGCCATCAACCATCGCGGGACAAGGCTTGTCCTGACCGCAGCACTGGAAGCGGGCGTGCCGCGCCTGCTGCACACCAGCACCATCGGCACCATCGGCCTGCCGTCCGACGGATCACCCGCTACCGAGGACATCCCTTTCAACGTCGACCATCCCACGGCCTACGTCCGTTCCAAGCTGGCAGGAGAGAGAGAGGCCGAGGCCCTGGCTCGCGAAGGCGCACACATTGTCATCGTCCACCCTACCGCCATGCTGGGCCCCGGCGACTGGCGTCCTTCCAACAGCGGCCGCTTCGTACTCGATGTCCTGCATGGGCGCACGCCACCCTATCCGCCCGGCGGCATCAACTGGTGTCCGGTACAGGATATCGCTCGGGGCATGATCCTGGCGCTGGAGCGAGGACAGAGCGGACGCCACTACATTCTGGGCCATCGCCGGGGCAACCTGCTTTACTCCGACTTTCTGGGGCTACTCGGCGAAGCCCTGGGCCATCCCCTGGTGCATTCCCGCACCCCTGGCAGCATCGCCACCCGCGCGCGAGCGTGGCTACGGCGGCTGCGCCGGCCATCACGTCCCGACCGGGCGTCCGGGAGCGCCCCTGCCCGCTTGACAGCCGACCCATCCCGTGCTATTAGAGAGCTGGGCATGCCCCAGAGTGACCTTCTGGCCGCAGCCCGTGCCGAGATCGCCTGGTATCGGCAACACGGCTATCTGTGATCTTCACCCGACCATTCTTCTCATGGATCTATCAGACCTGACCGACCTGACTTTTGAACAGGCCCTGGCCGAACTCAGACAAATCGTAACGCTGCTCGAAAGCGGCAACGGCGAGCTCGATGAACATCTGGCCAGGTACGAGCGCGGCGTCTTGTTGGCGCGATACTGCACCAACCTCCTGGACAGAGCAGAGCTGCGTATCCGCGAGCTGACGCCGGAGGGAGAGGAGATCGATTTCACAGGCCCCCTCGACAGCCGTTCCTGAAGCTCGACCGGCATCCCGCACCCTTCTCCGGGCCTCAAGTCGGATTTGACAAATCCGAAAACTTGAGTATTATAGCCTCAACTTCCTTGAGAGTTGCAGCAGTCCTATGCTTCATTCTTTCGCCAAGCACGTCAAGAAGTCCAAGCCCTCCTGCAGTGTCTGGGAAGGCTTTTCGTGCTTGTAGACGAAAGAACCCACCTCCGTAGTCTAAAGCATTAAGCCCGACCAGACACCAATGGTCGGGCTTTTTCTATTCCGCAGCAAGTCTCTCCCTCTCCACCATCTTCTCCCTCTCAGCATGATTCCCTTCTTCGCTAAGAAGCGCGCCAAGAAGTACGACCCCATCCTGCCGGGCCACGGTACAGGATAGGGCGCTGGCGCACACCCCTCAAGCGTTTTCAGCCCTCTCCCGCCGGTCCGGCAGGAGAGGGCTTTCTTATTGTCGTCATTCTCGGATTCCCATCAGTTCCACCATCCATTTTCACAGAGGTCCTTAATCATGTCACACACCGTCATCTGCCCCGAATGCGAGGCCGAAATCACCTTGACCGACCCCATGTTGGGGGAAATCGTACCCTGCCCCGACTGTGGAGCAGAGCTGGAAGTCGTTTCGCTTGAGCCGGTCACCCTGGACCTGGCCCCTGAAGTAGAGGAGGATTGGGGAGAATGAGCACCCGAGTCGGATTTCTCTATGGCCGCCTGCGCGCGGAGGAAAAACTGCTGCTGACGGCCCTGGAAGAAGCCGGTGCAGAGATCGTTCTGCTGCGAGACAACGACCTGGTCTTTCGCGGGGAACGGCCGGGCCTGGCGCAGGAAGTCGATGTGGTGCTGGAACGGTCGGTTAGCACCTCGCGCGGGCTTTATGCCCTGCGCATGCTGGCCAGTGCCGGGATTCCCACGGTGAACCGCTATGAGACCGCGGCCACCTGTGCGGACAAAGTATTGACCAGCACGGCGCTGGACGAGGCGGGCATCCCACAGCCTCGCTGGCGCGTCGCCTTCACCGCCGAAAGCGCGCTACAGGCGATGGAGGAACTGGGTTATCCGGTCGTGCTGAAACCGGTTGTGGGATCATGGGGGCGGCTGCTGGCGCGCATTAACGACCGGGATGCAGCCGAAGCAATCCTCGAACACAAAGCCACGTTAGGATCCTATCAGCACAGCATCTTTTACATCCAGGACTTCATCGATAAACCCGGACGCGACATCCGGGCCTTTGTCGTGGGAGAGGAATGCGTGGCAGCCATCTACCGGCAATCCTCCCACTGGATCACGAATACCGCGCGCGGGGGAGAAGCCAGCAATTGTCCCGTGACGCCGGAGCTCGCCTCACTGTGTCGGGCTGCGGCGCAGGCCGTCGGAGGCGGTGTTCTGGCTATCGATGTATTCGAAGACGCCAACCGGGGCTTGCTGGTGAACGAGATCAACCACACCATGGAGTTCCGCAACAGCATTGCCCCAACCGGCGTGGACATCCCAGCTTGTGTGGCGCGCTATGTTCTGGACGTAGCCCGGTCGCGGTTGCCCGTGTCCTGGTCCGTCGCCGTACCCGCCTGATCTTCGCCCGAACCTCATCGTTTCCTGCATCGAGCTAGAGAACTCATGACCGCTTCATCCCCTTCGTCCCTCAAAATCGCCATCGTCGGTGGTTCCGGCTACGGCGGCGGCGAATTGCTGCGGCTGCTGTTAGGTCATCCCTACGTCGAAGTGACACAGGTGACTTCGCAACGCAATGCGGGCAAGTATGTCCACACCCTGCATCCCAATCTACGTCCCTGGGCCGGGCGTCCCGCGCTTCGCTTCACCACCCTCGACGAGCTGGAGCCTTGCGATGTGCTCTTTCTGGCTCTGCCCCACGGCCAGGCCCAGGAGAATATCGAACGCTTCGCAGAGCTGGCCCCCCGCATCATCGATTTGAGCGCGGATTTCCGGCTGGGCGACGCGGCCCTCTATCGGCGCTGGTATGGCCACGAACATAAAGCGCCTGGCTGGCTGGAGCGCTTCGTCTACGGGCTGCCCGAAGTCAATCGCGCCAGAATTCGGGAAAGCGCCTACGTCAGCGGCGTGGGATGCAATGCCACGGCCAGCATTCTGGCGTTGCTGCCCCTGGTGCGATCCGATCTGCTGCGCGACGACCGGCCTATCCTGGTCGATCTCAAAGTAGGTTCTTCGGAAGGGGGTGCCAGTGCCTCGGCTGCCTCACACCACCCGGAACGCAGTCATGTGGTACGTAGCTTCGCGCCGACGGGCCACCGCCATCAGGCGGAGGTGCACCGGGCTTTGGGGCGCGAGGATGTCCATCTCTCGGTGACATCGGTCGAGCTGGTGCGAGGTGTGTTGGCCACCGCGCATGCCTGGGTCCGGCCGGGCGTGGGCGAGCGCGACCTATGGCGGGCGTATCGGAGTTTCAGCGCAGGGGAGCCCTTCGTCAGGGTGGTGCACGAGCGCGGAGGCATCCACCGCCATCCCGAGCCGAAGCTGCTGGCGGGCACGAATCTGGCCGACGTGGGCTGGAGTCTGGATGAGGAGAACGGCAGGCTGGTTGCTCTGTGCGCCATCGACAATCTGGGCAAGGGCGCGGCCGGCAGCGCGGTCCAATGCCTCAACCTGATGATGGGCTGGGAAGAGACCACCGGACTGACTTTCCCCGGCCTGCATCCGATCTGAGCCATCCGATTCATCACTCTTGTTTCCGTAGTAAGCTTATGGATCTCACAGTTATCAAGATCAGCGGTTCCGAAGGCAGCGACATCGATGCCGTATGCGACGATCTCGCCGAATTGAACAGAGAAGGGCGTCCTACGGTGCTGGTTCACGGCGCCTCGGCTGCGGCCACCGATCTGGCCCGCCGCGCTGGTGTACCTGTGCGCATGATCACATCGCCCGGAGGGCACAGCAGCCGCTACACCGACCCTGCCACATTGGAGATGTACGTGGCCGCGGCGGCGGGATTGATGAACAAGGAGATCGTCGGGCGTTTGCAAGCGCGAGGGGTGCAGGCGGTGGGGTTGAGCGGTATGGACGGGCGGTTGCTCCAGGCACAGCGGAAGAGGGCAATTCGCGCTGTGGAAAACGGGCGTCAGCGCATCATCCGAGATGATTACAGCGGTAGGTTGACCGGGGTCAATCATGAACTGCTGCTCCTGTTGCTGACGGCAGGCTATGTACCGGTGGTCGCGCCCCTTGCCATTGGTGCCGAGGCCGAACCGCTCAATGTGGACGGGGACCGCGCTGCCGCGATGATCGCGGCGGCGCTTCAGGCAGATGTGCTGGTGATCTTGGCCAATGTACCCGGTCTGTTGGCCGACTTCCCGGATGAGTCGAGTCTGGTTGGCTGTGTTCGCCTCGGCGAGATCGAGCGCGCTATGGATCTGGCGCAAGGTCGTATGAAACGGAAGGTGCTGGCGGCGCAGGAGGCTCTGTCCGGGGGAGTAGGCCGCGTTGTGCTTGCCGATGCCAGAAGGACGGCTCCCATTCGGGCGGGCCTGGCAGGTCAGGGCACACTTTTCATCCCCTAGTCAGTTATGCGGAAAGGTATCATGAGCTCGAGTTTTGTATCCACATCGGCAACGCTGGCGGCCGCGGACATCGTGGCGCTGGAATCGACGCACAGTGCCGGCGTCACGGCGAGGCGGCCGCTCACGATTGTGCGCGGTGAGGCCGCGTATGTGTGGGATGAGGCCGGGAATCGCTACATCGACTGTATCGCCGGTCATGGCGCGCTGAATGTCGGTCATTGTCATCCCGCCGTGGTCGCGGCTATCGAAGAGCAAAGTCGGCGCCTGATGATCTGTCCCACAAGTCTGTACAATGACCGGCGGGCCCAGTTGCTGAGCCGGCTGACGAAGCTAGCACCCGAGGGGATGAAGCGGGCATTTCTGTGCAACTCGGGTACCGAGGCAGTGGAGGCGGCCATCAAGTTTGCACGGTTGAGCACGGGGCGACCGGGGATTGTGGCCGCACGCATGGCCTTTCACGGACGTACGCTCGGTTCGCTCAGTGCCACCTGGAAACCGCAGTATCGCCGGCCGTTCGAGCCGCTGGTGCCGGGGTTCCGTCATGTTCGCCTGAATCGGCTCGAGGAGTTGGATGAAGCTGTGGATGAGACGACGGCCGCGGTGTTGCTGGAGGTGGTGCAGGGTGAGGGGGGTGTAGTGCCCGCCGGCCGCGAGTATCTGCAGGGGGCCCAGGCTCTCTGCCGTGAGCGCGGGGCGCTTCTCATCCTGGACGAGGTACAGACAGGTGTCGGGCGCACCGGTAGCTGGTGGGCCTGTCAACAGATGGATGTCACACCCGATCTGATGCCTGTGGCGAAGAGTCTGGCCGGCGGGTTCCCTATGGGTGCGTGTCTGATCGGAGACCGCGTGGGGCGGTTGCCAGCAGGTAGTCATGGCAGTACGTTCGGGGGCAATCCGCTGGCCTGCGCGGCGGCCCTGGCCACGCTGGACGTGGTCGAGCGAGAGGATTTGCCCGGACGGGCGCGCCGATTGGGAGAGATGTTCCATCGCCGGCTGGCAGCTATCGACTCACCCCTGGTCCGAGAGGTGCGCGGGCTAGGTCTGATGGTGGGGGTGGATCTCCGCATCAAGGCCACGCCCGTGTTGAAGGGCCTGCAGGAGCGGGGGGTGCTGGCTCTGCCGGCCGGTCCCACTGTGGTTCGTTTCCTGCCGCCTCTGGTGATCGAGGAACCCGATCTGGAGGAGGTGGTCGCTGCGCTGGCCGATGTGCTGGCCTCTGCCGAAACTTGAACCGTTTGCTTGGATTCCAATCTCATCTCTGCGAGGGAGTTATCATGTCTCTAGAAAACTATGCCATCATCGAGTCGACGCTCCGTGAAGGCGAGCAGTTTATCGGTGCCAATTTCAGTACCGATGACAAGATCCGCATTGCCGAAGCTCTGGACGAGCTGGGTGTGGAGTATGTGGAGTTGACGTCGCCGTGTGCATCGCCCGGCAGTGAGCGCGATCTGCGCGCCATCACCGGACGCAATCTCAAGGCGCGAGTGCTGACACATATCCGTTGTCATCGCGGTGACGCCACACTGGCGCTGGACACGGGAATTGACGGGCTTGACATTGTGATCGGCACATCTTCGCAACTGCGTCAGTTCAGCCACGGCAAGAGTATCGAAGAGATCATCGATCTGGCTGCGGAAGTCCTGACGTGGGTACGGGAGCAGGCACCCGATATCGAGCTTCGTTTCAGTACGGAGGATTCTTTCCGCTCGAGTTTTTCCGACCTGCTGCGCGTCTATCTGGCCGTGGATAAGCTAGGGGTGGTGGATCGATTGGGTGTGGCCGATACGGTCGGTATCGCCACGCCGGATCAGGTGGCGAAATTGGTGGGGACGCTACGCAGTTTTACGCAGGCCGATATCGAGTTCCACGGGCATAATGATTCGGGCTGCGCGATCGCCAATGCATTTGCTGCGCTGCAGGCCGGGGCCACGCATGTGGACACGAGTGTGCTGGGTATCGGTGAACGCAATGGTATCACGCCGCTGGGTGGATTCATCGCGCGCATGATGACCTACGACCGGGAGACGGTGCTGCGCAAATATCGAGTTGACAAGCTGTACGAGCTCGACCACATGGTGGCCGAGATGGTGGGGGTGGATGTGCCTTTCAACAACTATATCACCGGTATTACGGCTTTCACGCACAAGGCGGGCATTCATGCCAAGGCTATCCTCAATGCACCGGAGACGTACGAGGCTCTGAATCCCGAGGATTTCGGGCTGACGCGGTATATCTCCATCGCCCATCGGCTGACAGGCTGGAATGCGATCAAGGCGCGAGCAGAACAGTTGGGGCTGGAGCTGAGTGACGCGCAGATCAAGGAACTGACACGACACGTCAAGGCGTTGGCCGACGAGAAGCACCTGACGCTGGACGATGTGGATGATCTGCTGCATCAATGGTCGCAAAACGGCACCGGCAATCGAGTGCAGCCGGCTTTGACCTCGCTGGTGGGCGGCAGGTGAGGAGTGATGACTGCTTTCACGTTTGCACAGAAGGCCATTGCCCGCGCGGCCGGTTTGCCGCAGGTCGACATCGGTACGGTTGTCGAGGTGGAACCGGATCGGGCGCTGAGTCATGACAACAGCGCAGCGATCATGCGCATTTTTGCCGATACCGGCGCCAAACGGGTGCGCTATCCCGAACGGTTGGCCATTACGCTCGATCATGCTGCTCCCCCACCTACGACGCGGCACGCGCAGAATCATGCCGAAATCCGGCGCTTTGTGCGTGAGCAGGGTATCCGCCACTTTTTCGAGATCGGCCGCGGGATCTGCCACCAGGTGTTGAGCGAAGAGGCGCTGGTGTTGCCCGGTCAATTGATCCTGGGTGCCGACAGTCACACACCCCATTTCGGCTGGATGGGAGCGTTCGGTGCGGGGGTTGGGCGCAGTGAGATGGCGGCCATCTGGGCGACGGGGCGGCTATGGCTACGTGTGCCCGAGACGCTGAGCATTGAGTTGCGTGGGTCGTTGCCTGAGGGTGTTACCGCGAAGGATCTGGCATTGCACATTCTGGGTCGGTTTGGCGCGGATGGCGGGACGTATCTGTCGGTCGAGTTTGCAGGAGAGGGCGTGGCAAGTCTGGATGTGGCGCAACGCATGACGCTGGCCAATATGATGGCGGAGTTCGGGGTGAAGAACGCGTATCTGCCGCCGGATGAGAAGGTATTCCACTGGCTGGCGGTGCGCTACGCGCGGCGTACCGGTGTCGGGCCGGAAGAGGCGCTGGCACAGGTGCAAAAGGATGCGCTGTATCCTGATGCCGCTGCACCGGTAGTGGCGCGGCATGTGGTTGTGCTCGATGAGCTCGAGCCCCTGGTAGCCTGTCCCCATCGCCCCGACCATGTGCTACCGCTCTCGGCGGTAAGCGGAAGGGAGGTGCATCAGGCGTTTATCGGCACTTGCACGAACGGGCGGCTGGAGGACCTGGCAGCCGCGGCGGCTGTGTTGCGCCGAACAGACGGCAGCACGAGGCATATTACAGTTCCCCTTATCGTCATCCCCGCATCGCGTACGGTGCTGCAGGAGGCAGTGGCGGCCGGCTATGTACAGACGTTCCTGGAGGCAGGCGCAGTGCTGGGTACACCGGGGTGTGGGCCGTGCATGGGCAATCACTTCGGGATTCCCGCGCCCGGTGAAGTCGTGATCAGCACGGCAAATCGCAACTATCGCGGGCGCATGGGCACGCGCGAAAGTGAGGTCTATCTGTCAAGCCCGGCCGTGGTAGCGGCAAGCGCGGTCACCGGTCGCATTACGCATCCCGCAGAACTGGAGGCAGGCTGATGTGGCAGAAGAGGTTTGAGGGCCGCGTGTGGAAGTACGGGGATCACGTGAATACGGATGTGATTTTTCCCGGTAAGTATACGTATACGCTGGCCCGCGGGCCGGAGCTGGCGGCACACGCGCTGGAAGATTTGGATCCCGAGTTTGCCAGGTCGGTACGCCCGGGCGACATCATTGTGGCCGGGGTGAATTGGGGGTGCGGGTCAAGTCGGGAGCAAGCGGTAACCTGTCTGGTGGAGGCTGGGGTGCAGGTGATTGTGGCGGCTTCTTTCAGCCGCATCTACTATCGAAACGCAGTGAATAACGGGCTGCTGCCGATTGTCTGTCCGGCGGCGGTGAGGGCCGTTGAAAAGGGCGAACGCATTGTTGTAGATCTGGAGCAGCACGAGATCGTGTGTCGCAAGGGGCGGTTCGCGTTCGCGCCCCTGTCGCCCGCGCTACGGGAGATCCTGGAGGCCGGGGGGCTGATACCGATGTTGCGAGCGCGACTGGCAGGGGGCTGAGAAGCAGCCACGGTGTGGGGCCGGCGCCCGCACGGGAACCGTGCCCCGGCGCTGCGCCCCAGTGCCCCCGGTGGACGTTGCAGATGGCCGGGTGGGGGCGCAGCGCCGGAAGCCGCCGACTTTGTCGGCGGCTGGGCGCCGGCCCCCGCGGCCACCGGCTCAACGACGAATCACCGGCATCCACAGCCGCACCGGTGTCGGACTCGGTGTAGGCGTCGCCGTAGGGGTAGCTGAAGGTGTCGCTGTAGGCGTCACCGTTGCCGTGGGCGTCGGTGTGGGCGTCGGAGTTGCCGTTGCCGTTGGTGTTGCCGTCGGCGTCGCCGTTGCTGTCGGCGTGGCCGTAGGCCACGGTGTTGGCGAGGCCAGCGTACCCGAAGGCAGGTAGTACTCGAAGTACAGCTCGGGTCGCAGCGTCTCGGAGACATTGTTGCTACTACCGATCTGGTACATATTACTCGCGGCTGCTTCTCCGGTAATGAGCCAGCCGTAATTCTCGGCCTCGCCGCTGATAAACGCCTGCACGTCCTCGGTCACATCGAACCAGGACGACTTGCCGGCAATGGCGAGCTTCGTCTCGGCGCTGGCCACTGCTGCGCGGTCCCCCGCGCCCGCGGCACCTGGCGCCTCCCAGGGCTGTCCCGCTGCCGCCTGATTCCAGTTCGCTTCGTCTTCTATCCAGGGCCGCAGCAGGCGGTAGAGCCTTGCCGTAAAATCGATATTGCCGGGACTGCTCGTCGTGTAGAAACCCACCAGCGCTTTGCTCAGCACTGCGTTCGTCGGCAACGCGTCCAGCGATAGCCGGAAAACGCTCATCTGGCTATTCGTTGCCCGGATCCACAACGTGCCATGCTGGCCGTAATTTCGATTCGGGTCCCACTCGTTGAGAATCGTATCGGCGAAACCGGGATCATCTCTGCTGACACGGGTGAAGAGTGAGAGCGCCTGCGGCGTCACCGAGCCGAAATCCGCCTGAATTCCCGTTACCGAGGCCCCCTGCCAGACCAGCGTACGTTCCGGCCTGCCGTCATCATCGTCGTCATCCAGCAGACCATAGTTAAAGCGGATGGCCTGTTCGGGCCGGAGCGCGCCGCCGAGCAACGATGCCGGAATCGCCACCTCCAGCGTATAGCCGCCAGGCGTAACCTGACCTGCCGCCAACACCCCCTGGGG
>RFJM01000237.1 GCA_003694905.1 Caldilineae bacterium | reverse complement strand
GGCCGGGATCGCGTTCGGGCGGCGTTTGCTCGACATGGCAGCGATCTTAGCATGACGGCCGCGCGGTGAGCAAGCTCTGCGGATGCGCGAGGTTTCGTTCATCACGGCAAGCAACCAAGAGCATGCGCTGCGACCGCTCACGAGTGTCGGACAGAGGCCCTCAACACCGCCCCTGTCCCGAAACCAGCCGCGCGCTCGGCTGAGTTTCTTTCCGTTTGGTCCGAATGCCTGGCGGGCCCTGTGTGTCGGTGCTGCGCCAGCTTCTCTCGTCGCCGGCGAACTCGAGACGGCGTTGCCTCTTGCCGGATGTGTTTCGGTACAGGGGCGGTCTGCCGGCGGCGCCAGGCTGGAATGCCTCTCCTGCAGGTGCCCCCAACTTGAAACACACCCGCTGAACGCGCTGTCTTGACGCCAGCGGCCACACAAGCTATAATGCAAATGGATCATCCATTCTGCCATTCATCCTTTCTTGCATGTTCCGGCGTACCCCTCGTCACCGCCTGTACGAAGACGTGGTCCGACAGATCGAGACGGCGATTCTGGATGGGCGCCTGCGCGCCGGAGACCGCCTGCCGCCCCAACGGGAACTTATGGCCCAGTTCCAGACCAGTCGTGCTTCGGTGCGGGAAGCCTTGCGGGTGCTGGAGCAGAAGGGTCTGATCGAAATCCGGTTGGGCGCGAACGGGGGCGCCTTCGTGCGCGATGTGGATCTGGCACCCGCCAGCGAAAGTCTGGCCCTGCTGATCCGGCGACAAGAAGTCTCGCTGGAGGAGCTGGCCGAGTTCCGCGCTCAGGTGGAGGGGGAGGTGGGAGCACTGGCCGCGTTGCGAGCCCGCGAGGAAGATGTCCGGGAATTGCAGGCGTTGTTGGAGCAGGCGGAGGCTTGCTTGCACGACGGCGTGACGGCCTGGTCCGATTTCTGCAGCGCGGACCACCGCATCCACACCCGCATTGCCGAAGCTTGTGGCAATACGCTCTATGCCTTCGTGATCCACGCGGTCCACGACAATATCCAGCGCTACTATGAACGCTATCCGCTGCAGGACGTGGCGCATATGGCAGAAAACCTGCGCGACCTTCAGGCCATCGTGGCCGCCATTGCCGCGCGCGATCAGGCCGAGGCGCGGCGCCTGATGCGAGAACACGTGCAACGGTTCACCCAGTACATGCTCCACCATCAGGACGCGGTTTCGTCGGCCACAGGAAGAAAAACGCTTCCCGAAAACTCTGATACGACAAAGGAGTCGTCATGAACGTACAGGATTACATCCGTCTGGAAGAACGATACGGCGCCCACAACTACCACCCCCTGGACGTGGTGCTGACCCGAGGCGAAGGGGTATGGGTGTGGGATGTCCAGGGCAGGCGCTATCTGGACTGTCTTTCTGCCTACTCGGCGGTCAATCAAGGCCACTGCCACCCCAAGATCTTGCAGACGATGATCGAGCAGGCGCAGCGGCTAACGCTGACATCCCGCGCCTTTCGCAACGATCAACTGGCCCTATTCTACGAGGACATCTGTAAGCTGACGCGCTCGCACAAGGTGTTGCCCATGAACAGCGGAGCTGAAGCGGTCGAGACGGCCATCAAGACGGTGCGCAAATGGGGCTACGAGGTAAAGGGCGTTCCCAGGGACCGGGCCGAGATCATTGTTTGCGAGAACAACTTCCACGGCCGCACGATCACCATCGTGGGTTTCAGCACCGATCCCAGGTCGCGGGAGGGGTTCGGTCCCTTCGCACCCGGTTTCAAGATCATTCCCTTTGGTGATGCCGACGCCCTGGAAGCAGCCATCACACCCAACACGGTTGCTTTCCTGGTCGAGCCGATCCAGGGCGAAGCCGGAGTGATCATCCCGCCCGAAGGCTACCTGCGTCGGGTGCGCGAGATCTGTGACCGCCACGGCATCATGCTCATTCTGGATGAGATACAGACCGGGCTCGGCCGTACCGGCAAGCTGCTGGCCGAAGAACATGAGGGCATCGAGGCAGACCTGACGCTGGTGGGCAAGGCCCTGTCGGGCGGGTTCTATCCCATTTCGGCAGTGCTTTCCAATCAGGAGGTGATGGACGTCCTCCAGCCTGGCGAGCATGGCAGTACCTTTGGTGGCAATCCCCTGGCCTGCGCCATCGCCCGCACGGCCCTGAAAGTTCTCATCGAGGAAGGGATGATCGAAAATGCAGCCGAGATGGGGGCCTACTTTCTGACCGGCCTGTCCCGCATCGAGAATCCTCACATCAAAGAGGTGCGCGGGAAGGGCCTGATGATGGCCGTGGAGTTCTACCCCGAGGCAGGTGGCGCCCGGCACTACACCGAACGGCTTGCCGAACACGGCATACTCTGCAAGGAGACCCACGAGCATACCATCCGCTTCGCGCCGCCCCTGATCATCACCAAGGAGCAGGTGGACTGGGCGCTGGAACGCATCGAGGAGGTCCTGAGTGCCTGACGCCGTCTGCACGGGCCGCGTACTTGGCAGGAGGGTCGTCTTATGCTAGCATTCTTGTGGATGATGCAGGGCCGCCCCGGTGACGCCGGCGCCAGCATCACGAACGAGACAATGACGTTTTGCCCCGACCCTTCGACGATGTTGTCGCTTTGGAGACAGGCGCAGTTGCCAGGCTCTGCGCCGGGGATGTCGTTGACAGCGGAAGGGGCCGTGGGGAATGGGCTCAAGACCGGATGTCATGACACGAAGGTCCGCGCCGTGTCAGGACGAGCCCATCATACCGCCGTCTTTTTCCCTCCTCTTGCAGGCATGAAGCATAACCGGGAGAGAGGCGTTTCCTCTCTGTCGGTTATTTCTTCATAGATCACAACTTCCCAATCGAGAAACTCAAAGGAGAGTTACCAAAATGAACGATATCCTGGAGCTGGTTCGGGCCCGCGATCCCGAACAGAAGGAATTCCATCAAGCCGTCTATGAGGTCGTGGAATCCATCAAGCCGGTGCTCGAGCAACATCCCGAGTATCGCCAGGCCAAGATCCTGGAGCGAATGGTGGAGCCCGAACGGGTGATCATGTTCCGGGTGCCATGGATGGATGATGAGGGGCAGGTGCATGTGAATCGGGGGTATCGGGTCGAAATGAATAGCGCCATCGGACCTTACAAAGGCGGTCTGCGCTTCCACCCGTCGGTGAACTTGAGCATCCTCAAGTTCCTGGCCTTCGAGCAGGTTTTCAAAAACGCCTTGACAACGCTGCCTATGGGAGGCGGCAAGGGCGGCTCGGATTTCGACCCGAAGGGCAAGACGGATACCGAGGTGATGCGCTTTTGCCAGAGCTTCATGATGGAGCTGTACCGGCATATCGGCCCGAATACGGACGTCCCGGCCGGCGATATCGGCGTCGGCGCCCGCGAGATCGGGTATCTCTTCGGGATGTACAAGCGCCTGCGCAACGAGTTCACCGGTGTGCTCACCGGCAAGGGCCTGAACTGGGGCGGCAGCCTGATCCGGCCTGAAGCTACCGGCTATGGCTCGGTGTACTTTGCAGCCGAGATGCTGGCGACTCGCGGGGAAACGCTGGAAGGCAAGGTCTGTCTCATCTCCGGCGCGGGCAATGTGGCCCAATACACCTGCGAGAAGCTCATCGAAATGGGAGCCAAGCCCGTCACATTGTCGGATTCCAACGGCTACATCTACGACGAGGAAGGCATCGATCGCGAAAAGCTCGACTTTGTGATGGAACTGAAGAACGTGCGTCGAGGCCGTATCAGGGAGTATGCGGAACGCTATCCTCAGGCGGTGTATACCCCCGTCGATCCCAGCCTCGACTACAACCCCCTGTGGAACCACAAGGCCGACTGCGCCTTCCCCAGTGCCACCCAGAACGAGATCAACGGCAAGGATGCCCAGCACCTGGTCAACAACGGTGTCATCTGCGTCAGCGAAGGGGCCAATATGCCCTCGACACCCGAGGCCATCGACATCTTCCTGGACAATAACGTCCTCTACGGTCTGGGCAAGGCGGCCAACGCCGGCGGGGTCGCCGTATCGGGTCTGGAGATGACGCAGAACAGCCTGCGCCTGAGCTGGTCACGCGAAGAGGTGGATCGCCGCCTGCGTGAGATCATGAAGAATATCCATCGCACGGCACTGGAAGCGGCCGAACGCTACGGTCACCCCGGCAACTATGTGGTAGGCGCTAATTGTGCTGCCTTCGTCAAGGTGGCCGACGCCATGCTCGACCAGGGTCTGGTCTAGGCCCTATCTCTCTGCAACGGCAAAGGCGGCCACAACATGTGGCCGCCTTTTGCCTGCAGGGTGCGGGAGGGATCACTCCTTGCGGGTGCTGAGCTTGAAGGGGAGATAGAGGGGGCAGAAGCTGATCAGGCTGGTGAGGAGGAAGATGATGGCGATGATGCCCAGGATGATGGCTACCGTCCCCGAGATCACATTGGTGAAGTAGAGGATGGCGATCAGCACCGCGATGAGCAGGCGGATAATCCGATCCGCGGTACCCATGTTCTTGGTGAGTTTCATGAGTTCGCTCCTTGAGAGTGGGTTCAGGCCGAGAGAGCCTGGATGAGAAGAACGAGACCGGCAATAAGCCCTATGCAGATGAGACAGACCAGGCCGAGTTTGAGAAGCTTGGTTCGGGTGGAATCCACGAGGCTTTTCCTTGCGTGGGATGTTCCTTCTTTTGACGCCAAAACGCGCCCAAAGGTTACAGCGATAGCTTTGCGTCCTGCCGATGGGTTCTTCTCACCACCGTCCCCTGCCTAGGCCCTACACTCTGCCACAACCGCGTTCGCGGGTTCGATACCGGCGAAGAGTGCCTGCAGGCCATCCTGCGGGTGCCAGCAGAGGAGAGCGTCGGGCTCGAAGAGGGGCAGCGCCAGTTGCAAGAAGGTGAGGAGGCCGGCGCGGTCCCGCGGGCGCAGATCGTAGCGCAAGTCGTGCAGATACTTGGTGAGCACACCGACGGGGAGCCCCAAACGGGGAGCGTAGGCACGGGCGATCTCGGGGATGTGGGCCAGGCCTTCGGCCTTGCTCTCATAAAGGGCCGGTACGATGTCCAGATCGGCGATGAGGGGGAGGACCTCGCGGCGGGCCGCCCACAGTGCGAAGACAAAGGGCAGGCCCGTCCATTTCAGCCACTCGTCGCCCAGGTCGAAGGCATAGGGCTGGCCGCGGCCGGGGATCTCGCGTCGATGCGCGGACTCGACGAGGGCATCGTCGCCGATGAGCAGAGCCGCGGCCGACCGGCGCAACATCTGCGTGAGATCCTGCGGTTCGACCACGTAGCGCGGCCGAACATGCCAGAAATGCCGGGCCAGGATCTTCACCAGGGCCACCGAGGTCGCCGACTCCTCCGAGAGTGCGATGCGTACGTCATCCAACTCGCGCGGGTCGGCCATCCAGCTGAAAAGCAGTACGGTCTTCACCGCACCCATGGTAGCGATGGAGAGATCGGGCAGGACCGCGACATGGTCGGCCATCTCGGCGGCGACGATGGCACTGATGGGGGCCAGATCGACCTCGCCTGCGACCAGGGCGCGGTTGAGCTCGGTGGGCACACCGCGGCGGAACGCCACCGGCTTGCCTGCGAGCCGTTCCTGCAGCCGGTAGTAGAGGGGCTCGACGTTGAGGTAGTCGATAATGCCGATGGTCAGGGTGTCTTGCTTCAAGGTCGTTATCGGGTGGATACGGAATTCAGGGTGTGCCAAGTGTATCATGTCTGTGGGAGATGGAGTAATCCGCGCCTGGGCACGGGCCGTGCCGGACCGTTTGCTGCCGCGCAACGCGACCCCGCAAGGCTACGGCCCAACCTGCCGGCCCACTCGCCTGTCTTTGCAGTACGGCAGCCCGGCCCCAGAAGCTGAAACCCCGGCGGCGTGTCTCGTTAGCCGCCCCCGCACCGACACGTTCTGCGATTGGCATTCGAGGCGAACGCGGTGCTAGAATAACCGCTTGGCTTGACCGCCATCGCCGATGAGCCATCGCGACGCGCGAAAACCGCCTGGGGCCTGACATATCCTCTACCGATGACCATCGGTGATTTCGTTTGCAGCCGAGTCAAGCCGAAATCCCCACATGCAGGTGAGACAATGACCACATCAGCCTTGAACATCTCGCAGAACTATCTACGACGTTTATCCCGCCGCTTCAGTCGGGTGGTGGACAGGTACCAGCCCTCAGAAGCCACCCTACTGATCATCACTGCCATTGCGATCGGTATTGTCACAGGCCTTGCCGCGGTCGTCTTCATCAGACTAATCGATCTGGTTACCAGGCTCAGTTTCGGTGGCCTGCCCGGATGGATGCCGGCCCTGGGGCGGGGCTGGCTGATCGTAATTCCGGTCCTCGGTGGCCTTGTCGGTGGCCCTATCATTGCCTTTTTCGCCAGCGAAGCCAAGGGCCATGGCGTACCCGAAGTCATGCAGGCGCTGGTACTGGAAGGCGGCCGCATCCGGCCGCGCGTGGCCCTGGCCAAGATCGCAGCTTCGTCCATCTGTATCGGGACGGGCGGCTCTGCGGGTCGTGAGGGGCCTATCGTCCAGGTGGGATCTACCTTCGGCTCGGTGACGGGCCAACTGTTGCGGCTTTCGGAAGCGCGCATCCGCAACCTGGTGGCTTGTGGTGCAGCCGCGGGCATTGCTGCCACCTTCAACGCCCCTATCGCGGGCGTGGCGTTTGCCATCGAGGTGCTGGTGGGGGATTTGAGCGTCAGCCTGCTGAGCAACGTGGTGATTGCGGCCGTCACCGCCTCGGTGATCAGCCAGATTTTTCTGGGGTCCGATCCGGCCTTCCTGGTGCCCACCTATGGCCTGAATAGCCCCCTGGAACTCTTTCTCTACGCCATTCTAGGCTTCCTGACAGCCTATGTCGGAATTGCTTTCATTCGCGTATTGTACAAGGCCGAAGACCTGTTCGACGGTTGGAAACGCATGCCCATGTGGGCAAAACCCGCCGTCGGCGCTCTCTTGTTGGGCGTGCTGGGATTTGCCTACCCGCCGGTGTTGGCCCGGCTCGGCCTTGCCCCCGACCTGGCCGGATTGGGCTGGCCGCTCTTCCCCCACAACATCCCGCACGTCTTCGGCGGCGGTTTTCCCACCATCGAGGCCTCGCTGCGCGGGCCCTTGCCTCTCCTGCTATTGGGCAGTTTGGTCGTTCTGAAGATGTTGGCGACGGCCTTCACCCTGGGATCGGGCAACTCCGGTGGCGTGTTCGCGCCCTCGCTCTTCATGGGAGCCATGCTGGGCGGCTTCTTCGGCGTGGTCATGAACATGCTCTTCCCTACCATCGCGGTCCATCCCGGCGCCTACGCGCTGGCCGGCATGGCGGGGGTCTTTGTCGGCGCGGCCCGCGCTCCTCTGACGGCCATGCTCATCGCCTTTGAGATGAGCAACGATTACAAGGTCATCCTGCCGCTGATGGTGGTGACCATCATCTCCGTGTGGGTGGCCCACCGGCGCTATCCCGAGTCCATCTATACCCTGAAACTGGTGCGCCGCGGGCTGCGGCTGCGCTACGGCCGCGATGTGGATATCCTCGACGCCGTGCGCGTGCGCGAGATCATGGATACCGACCCACCTACCGTGCCCGAGACGATCTCCCTGCAGGAGTTGCAGGAGTACTTCGACCGCACGCATCATCACGGCACCCTCGTGCTCGACAAGGAAGGCCGGCTGGTCGGCATCATCACCCTGCAGGACCTGGCGCGCTCCAAGAAGCGGGAGAACTGGGAGACCCTGCCCGTAAGCGCCTGCATGACCAGGACCCTGGTCACTGCCCGGCCGGACGAGTCCATCGGCGATGCTCTGCAGCGCATCGCGGCCCGTGACATCGGCCGCATTCCCGTTGTTGCCAGCGACGACCCGCAGAAACTTCTGGGCATCCTGCGCCGCCAGGACATCATCCGTGCCTATCGTCTCGGTATCGTTCACCGCAAGCTGGAAGCGGACCGGGTCACCCAGTGGCGCGCCAGCAAGACGGCGGGCGTCGAATTCCTGGAGCTTCAGGTGCAAGAAGGCGCGCCGGTGGCCAACAAACGCGTTGCCGAGCTGGAGCTGCCGCCCGGTGTCCTCCTCACAACCATTCGCCACGACACCGAACGCCACTTGCTTCACGGCGACGACGTGCTCAACGTCGGCGACGTGGTCCTGGCCCTGGCCGAGCCGGAACACGCGGCCGAACTCAGGCGCCTGTTCTCGCGGCCGGAACCCCGGCCCCAGGACTGAGCAACGGGCTACCCGACAAAGGATACGCGGGCGTAGCGGTCGCGCACAACGCCAGGTGGCCCCGGCCATGGGAGCCACCGCGGTCCTTCCTTGCCCCCCTGCCCGATTCGGGGTATAAGTGAGGCACGAACCATTGGGGCCGTGCTGGCGCCAAACTTGTGCAGAGGCAGTACGGCCCCACACGTCCACTCCGGGGGCCAGGCCGGCGCACATGCCGCCTTCAGACCATGTCTCTTTCCCGCCCCATCGGGCTCTTCCTGTTCCTGCTGCCGCTTCTGCTTCTGCCGGGCTGTGCCGGTAGTACCGCCCAGAACGCGGCCGCCCTGGATGGCGGGCCCGCGATGCTGTACTCTGCGGCGACACAGCCCCCGAGCGGCGGGGTGCGGCCAGCAGGCGAGCGCGGGGCAGCCCTCCACCATCCCGAGCAGCCCTGCCTGCAAGACGTCAACCATAACGGCCGTCTCGATGTGGTCGACATCCTGGCGGCCCTCCGGCAGCCGCCCTGCCGGAGG
>RFJM01000236.1 GCA_003694905.1 Caldilineae bacterium | reverse complement strand
TCCCGAATGGCCTGAATCATCAGCCCCTTGGCGTCGTAGGCCGTCGATGGAACCACGATCTTCAGGCCGGGCGTGTGTGCGAAGATGCTGTAGAGCACCTGGGAGTGCTGCGCGGCGTCGTTGTAGCCGCCGCCCATGGCCGTGGTCAGCACCACCGGCACTCTGAAGTTGCCACCCGACATGTAGGTGTTCTTCGCCATGTGATTGTAGATCTGGTCCATGCACACGCCGAAGAAGTCCACAAACATCAGCTCGACGATGGGGCGCATGCCCTCCATGGCCGCCCCGGTAGCCATGCCGATGAAAGCCGTCTCGGAGATGGGGGTGTCCATGACGCGCTCGGGGCCGAACTTCTCCAGCAAGCCCTGGGTGGCTCCAAAGATCCCGCCATACGCGCCGACATCCTCACCCATCACGAAGACCCTCTCGTCGCGTTCCATTTCCTGCGCGATGGCTTCCGAGATCGCCTTGGCCATTGTGAGTGTGCGTCCATTTTCCGCCATTTGAATCCTCCCTAGTTCAGACCCTTAGGGTTTTGCCCTAAGGGTTGAGATGTCTGTAGTCGTCACCGGACAGTGTATCCACCGAGGCCCTGCCACGGGGAGAAAACCCTAAGGGTCTCGGTGAGTCCATCTTACACGAAGACATGCTCCAGGGCCGCTTCGGGCGCCGGATAGGGGCTCTGGCGCGCAAACTCGATGGCCTCGTCCACCTCGGCCTTGACCTCCTCGTAGATCCTGTCCAGTTCGGCCTGGGTGGCGAGTCCCTGGTCGATCAACTGCTGGCCCAGCCGCTTGATGGGGTCCTTCTTCTTGAGGTTCTCGACCTCGTCCTTGGGGCGATAGAGCTCGGGGTCGCCCTGGAAGTGGCCCAGGTAGCGGTAGGTCTCGATCTCCAGCAGGGTCGGGCCTTCGCCGCGGCGAGCGCGTGCTACGGCTTCGCCGGCTGCTTCGTACACGGCGATCACATCGTTATCCTCGATGCGCACCCCCGGGATGCCGTACGCCGCCGCGCGCTGGCTGTTGTCCATGATGGCGGTGGATTTCTCCTTGGGGACCGAGATGGCCCATGAGTTGTCCTCACAGACGAAGATGACGGGCAGGTCCCACAGCGCAGCGATGTTGAGGGTTTCGTGGAACACGCCCTGGTTGGCCGCGCCCTCGCCGAAGAAGGCCACCGCGACGGAGTCCCGGCCCGTCTTCTTGGCAGCCAGGGCCGCGCCGGCTGCCACCGGCATGCCGGCACCGATGATCCCGCTGCACCCGAACTTGTGCTCCACGTCGAACAGGTGCATGTGGCCGCCCTTGCCATGGCCCAGGCCGGTGTCTTTGCCGAAGATCTCGGCGGCCATCTTCTTCAGGTCCACACCCTTGGCGATGGCGATGTGGTGGGCCCGATGTGGCCCGGTGACGGTGTCGTCGGGGCGCAGGTGAGCGCACACGCCCACCGCCGGCGGTTCCTGGCCGGCGGCCAGGTGCATCTCCCCCGGCACCGGCCCCGAACCGATGTCGAAGGCCGGCAGCTTGCCCTCGAAGTAAATGTCCACCATGGTCTCTTCAAAGTAGCGAATCTTCTGCATCGTGCGATACAGATCGAGAAGGGTTTCCTTGCTCAGTGCCATGTTCCTCCACTCCTTTTCGCAACTCTTTCTGACCAGCTTCTTACAACCGACATCTCAACCTGACATGAGCTCCAGTCGCCATCACCTCCTGCTGTTGATCGTTGTCAGATTCTCGATCTGGCCGGGTTCCATCACGCGTGGGCCGGCTTTGTCGGCGGTTGTCCACAAGCAGACCGCCGGCAATTTCGATAATCGATAACTGGCCTCAAACTGATTCTGCGCTTGTAACTGGCAATTGTTGTGGGTGCACTCTATGCCGGCCCAGCCAGGCGCAATGCCTGCCCCTGGCCGCCGATTTTGAACACCCCCAGATTGTTACGGAGTACGTGAGAAGGTCTCATGTACTGGGGAGGGGACAAATGCGAGAGACCTGACAAGAAGATCCAGGTATTGTTTGAGATCAACACCAATAGTATAGCTAAGTTTTATTGCCTTGTCAACGGTTTTTTCCACCGTTTCGACGCCGTTTAGTCAATTCGCGCCGGCCCGCCCCCAAGGAAGAAGCCGGCAGCCGCCGCAGCCGCCAGCGCCGCCGGCACGTCCACCACCCGTGGCCCGTTGGCAGACAGCCGGATCTCGTACTCGTCGTCGGGGAGGACCGGGATCTCCCGCTCTCCGTCCAGGGCCAGGACGGACGGCCTGTCGGTGACGCGGACCGTGTCCCCCGGAGAGAGCAGCCGATGCTCGGCGATGCTGACGCGGCGCACAATGCCCGGTGCGACGGCCGCCAGCACCTGCGGGCCGCCGGCCCCGATCCGCAGGAACAGCCCATGTCGCCCGTTGGCCGGCATCGCCCGCAGGCTCCCGCCGATGGACGAGAGGCCGATGTTGCCGGGCTCGGCTCGTGTGAGCACCACTGCCCGCACCTTGGACATGTCCCAGATGGCACGCGAGGCTACAAACAGGTCATCGTACACGGCGACATCCACCAGGGCGATATCCACCACCTGGTTGTCTCGACAGACCTCAAGCCTGAGCGCCCGCCGAGCCACCTGCTCCGCAGGGGCAATGCCGGCAGCCACCACGCCGGCGGCCAGGCCGGCAATGGTGCCCTCGATCATCACCGGAAAGACGTTGTTGGTGCCGGTGGAAATCGGCACCAGTGGCACATCACCGCAGCCCCTGGCCACCACCCGGTTCGTGCCGTCGCCCCCGAGGGTCACGATGCAGCCGACGCCGGCCTCCCGCATGGCCTGCGCTGCGCGTGTCGAGTC
>RFJM01000235.1 GCA_003694905.1 Caldilineae bacterium | reverse complement strand
GTAGTATAGCGGTCGTCGAAGCGGATCTGCTGGATCTCGCGTACGGTGAAGCTGCCGTCCGCCGCTATATCGAATTCCGCATCGTAGCGCAGGTAGGTGATGGAGGGCGGAGTTTGTGCGGAGGCGAGGGTCGGGCCCAGGAGCAGGGCGAGGGCCAGGCCGAGCAGCAGGGACGCCCACGCGCAGACGCTGCGTCCGCGGCGAAGTAGCCGGAAGAGGCGTTGATACCCGCTCATGCGATGTGCCCCTGGTGACGGGCCCGGCACCGGTAGTCAACCGGCCTCATGCGGGCGGCAGTGCCGCCCCCAGGCAGGGGTCGGACCGGACCGATACTCGACATGGTAGTCATGGTAGTCTTCCACGGCGCGATGGCGGAAAGGAAGGCGAGGGTCGTTCAGCCTCGCGCAACGTGGTCGATTATACCATTCGCGCCCGACCGGCGTCCAGGGAGAGTAGACGCGGGGTGTGTTTCAAAATTGGGGCAGCTCGCGGGCGGCGCCCCCGCAAAAGCCGCGGCCACAGCCAACCGCACGGCCGCTCGACGCTTCAGCTTACCAGACCTCGCTGCTGCTACCTGGCTGCCACCAGCCCTGCCCCAGAAGCTGCAATCCCGGCCGCCTGTCTCATTGGCCGACACCGCAGATGCGGGAACGCTCCCCCGCTCCCCGCGTGTCGAGGCCGGTTTCAACCACCTGGAATGCACACCCTCTATCGTTGCCATCATTGACACCCTGCCGGATCTGTGTAAGATCAGGCGCGATTGCATCCCCACCGTGGAGGTTGCCATGTCGAGACGTGCCCTCTCCTTCTGGACCATTCTCAGGCTCCTGGCAGCGAGCTGTGTGCCGGTTCTCCTGCTCGTCGCCCGCATTGTCTACACCGGCCGCTTCAGCTATGCCTTTCTCCTGTGGAATCTCTTCCTGGCCTGGTTGCCCCCTCTCTTTGCCTTTCTTTCCCTGCGCCTGGGCTTCAAACGCCGCCTGGCCGGCCTCTGGGCGCTGGCCTGGCTGCTGTTCTTCCCGAATGCGCCTTACATCGTCACCGACCTGATCCACCTCCCCTACGGCCGCGACATCTCTGTGCTCTATGATGTGGTGATGCTCTTCAGCTTCGCCATATGCGGCATCGTGTTGGGTTTCGTCTCCTTGCGGTGGATGCAGCTGGCTATGGCCGAACGCATCGGTATCTGGTGGAGTCGCGTCTTCGTGGTGGTGATCCTGGGGCTCAGCGGCTTTGGCATCTACGTCGGCCGCATCCTGCGCTGGAATAGCTGGGATGTGCTGACCGATCCGCTGAGCATGGCACGCGATCTACTGCCCCACTTCCTCTATCCCCTGGCCTACTGGCGCGCCTGGGCCGTTTCCTCCCTCTTTGCCCTCCTGCTCATCTTTCTTTACTGGCTGTTCGTGGTGCTCCCGCAAATGGGGATGGAGATGCAGTCCTGGCGCGAGGATGCCGGTAAGTAAGGGAGCGGGCCGGCAACCTACGACTGCGGCTCGCGAACCGCCGCTTCCAGACACACCACGCCTTCCGGTCCCACCGTTGCCGCGTGCGGCGTCCGGGCCGGCAGGTCCAGTCTGTCGCCCGGGTGGAGCGCGATATCCTCCCCGCTATCGGGTAGATGAAAGGTAATGGCACCGCGCACCACGTACAGCACTTTGGTGTAGGAGTGGGTGTGCGCGCTGTATTGGAAGTTCGGGCCGTTGGACCAGGTGTAGGGATGTAGGCCCTCGCTCAACATCTGGCGGCGCAATTCCTCTTCCGAGACCTGCGTCCCATACGGCCACTTGATCACTCGATGCGTCATAGGCGAACCTCGCTTCAAGAGATCTCGGCTATCACCCGGCCCATCTGCGACACCTCATACCCGCCAAGCGCGGCCACGGCCTGCCGGAAGCCGTCACTGCGGATGATGTCGAGCAGAGGGGCCAGAAGCTCGGACTCGTAGTACTGCCTGGGGATGATGAGCTGATACTGTTCCTCGAACAGCGGCACGAAGTCCAGATGCAGGGCGCGCGCTGCGGCCAGAATGCCCAGGCCGCAGTCGGCCGCGCCGCTGGCCACGGCCGCGGCAACGGCGAGATGGGTGAATTCGGCACGATCGTAGCCTACGATCTGCTCCGGTTCGATACCCATCTGCCGCAGATGATAGTCCAGCAAGACGCGTGTACCCGCTCCACGCTGGCGATTGACGAAGACCACATCGGGGCGGGTGAGATCCTCAAGCCCGCGTAGTCCCTTCGGGTTACCTTTGGGCACGATCAGCCCCTGGGTACGGCCGACGAACCCGAGCACCACCACCGGCACATCCCGTAGATAGCGGCGGATGTAGCCGATATTGTACTCGCCGGTATCTTCATCCAGCAGATGAGAACCGGCCAGGTGGGCCTCGCCCCGGCGCAGGGCAAGCAGGCCGCTGAGCGAACCCACGTTGCCCGAACTGAGGGTGCGGTCCGGGCGCTCGCGGCGTAGTTGATCCGCCAGCAGGTCGAGGGTGAGATCGTGACTACCCAGATGGACAATGGTCTGCTCGATAGCCTGCGGCGGTCGCAGCAGCTCGACCGTGACGGGGTCACCGGCGTTCAGGCCTTCGGAAAAACGGGGGATGTGTGCGATGCCGTCTGCCCGCACCATGGACATGATGACACCGGCACCGCGGGGCAAAGGCGTGGCCACGATGCGATCGCCCACCTTGCCCAGAGTCACACGCATGAACTCATCCTGCCCCATGGGCGAAAGGACCTTGCGGGTAATGGTGGCTTGGACCTGCGGGCGCGGGGCCAGCGCCTGTCCCATCCAGTGTTGGATGAGAGGCCGGGCCAGCAGTTCGAAAGTGATCATGGCACTGACCGGATAGCCGGGAATGCCGATGAGCGGTTTGCCCCGCGCGTGCCCCAGGATGGCGGGGTGGCCGGGACGAATGGCCAGACCGTGCACGACGACTTCACCCAGCTCCGCCACGATGCGCGCCGTGTAGTCCTCAGAGCCGGCCGAGGAGCCGGCATTGACCACCACCAGGTCGTGATCCTCCAGTGCGGCCACGACGGCCCGCTTGATGCTGTCATAGTCATCCGCGATCATGGGCAGGCGATTGACAACAGCGCCCCACTCTTCGGCCATGGCGCCCAGCACGATAGAGTTGAACTCGATGATATCGCCAGGTTTGAGTTCGGCGCCGGGGGACACCAGCTCGGTTCCCGTGGGCAGGATGGCCACACGTGGACGGCGGTAGACCTGCACGTGCGTGTGGCCGCTGCCGGCTATCGCGCCCAGGTCTTGCGGCCGCAAGCGATGATTGGCCGGCACCACCAGCTCCGTCGCCACGATGTCTTCGCCCATGGTTCGGACGTGTTTCCACGGCGTCGAGGAAGCCAGGATCTCGATGACGGGGCCGCGGTCGCTCTCCAGCCGCTGGGCTTCCTCGATGGGAACCACGGCATCGAACCCCTGCGGCAGGGGATCGCCGGTATCCACATAGACGGCCTGCTCGCCCAGAGCGAGCCGCAGGGGGCGGGTCAGGGTTGCGCCCACCGTGTCGGCAGCCCGCACCGCGTACCCGTCCATGGCCGCGGCATGATAGTGAGGCACCGAGATGCGCGCCCACACCGGCGCCGCCGTAACACGGCCGTTCGCTTCGGCTACGAATACCGCTTCTGCGGGCAACTTGCGGAGAGCTCCCACATGCTCCAGGGCAGCATGCCAGGCAGCAATGGCTTCTTCGAGAGGGATATCGTGCAGATAGGTCATAGGCATGATTCGTGATGGGGCATGGCTTGCCGGGCCCCGCGTCTACTGGTGCAGGGTTACTTCCACCCAGCTCCCTTGCTCGAGGCCCAGGCTGTCCAGGGGGACCCGGACCACGCCATCCGCGTGGACCAGGGTATAGATCAGGTTGGATTTGCCGAACACGGGCACGGCCCAAAGCTCGCCTTCCCTTTCCTCCAGCCTGACCTGGACGTGGTCTTCCCGTCCGGCGGCACTGGCGATCTGTCGCGCCAGCCGGGCGCGCAGGCGTGGCTTATAGGCGCCAAAGGGATCCGCACCCAGATGAAGGCGAATGGCCGGGGCCACAAACAGGTCGAACAAGACCATGGCGCTGACGGGATTGCCGGGCAGGCCGAAGAAGGCTTTGCCGTCGGCCACGGCGATGATGGTAGGCTTGCCGGGACGGATGGATATGCCATGGGCGAGGACGCCCGGCTTGCCCAGCGAGCTGAGGACCTCGACGCTCATATCGCGATAGCTGACTGACGAGCCCGCACTGAGCACCACCAGGTCGCAGATGTCGCGAGCCCGGTGTACGGCGTCCTCGAGCGCGCTCTTGTCGTCGGGTATGATGCCGAATGGTACGGGTTCACCCCCGGCCCGGAGGGCAAGCGCGGCCAGCGTGTAGCTGTTGATATCGCGCACCTGGCCGGGGCCGGGTTCTTGCTCGGGAGGGATCACTTCGTCGCCGGTGGAGATGATGGCCACGCGCGGGGGTCTGGCCACCCGTACCTCCACGATGCCCAGGGCGAGCAGCCCGCCGATGTCCTGGGGACGCAGGCGATGGCCCGCGGGCAGGATCTGCTGCCCCGCGGCGATATCCTCCCCTACCTGGATGACATTCTCCCCGACCGCGACCGCGCTCAGCACCTCGATGCTGCGCTCGTCTACCCGCTGGGTGTTCTCCAGCATCACCACCGCGTCCGCGTCGTCGGGGATCATGCCGCCTGTGTGGACGAGCGCAGCTTGCCCCACGGCCAGCCGCATCGCAGCCGCCGCGCCCATGGGCACCTCGCCCACTACCTCCAGAAAGGCCGGCAGGCCGGGCGATGCGCCGAAAGTGTCGCGGGCCCGCACGGCGTAGCCGTCCACGGTGGAACGCCGGAACTGGGGCAGATCATGGGGTGCGACAGGTGCCTCGGCCAGAAAGCGGTCGAGTGCTTGCGCTGTGGCCATGACTTCGGCTGTGGTTTTGGGATGGTAGTGCTGGCGAAAGACACCCCAGGCATCAGCCGGGGTCAAGACGTTGAAGAACTCGGACATCGGCGTATGGGATTACTGAGCGTGGATGCGGAGACCACTGTTCTTTTCATGATGGTAGCACATTGCTGCTGGGCCGGCAATGCCCATCACCCCATGGAACCGCGGCGTGCCAGTACGATGCCTGCCAGGACCATTACGCCGCCCGCAGCCTGCAGCATGGAAACACCCTCGTTGAGCAATAACCAGGCAAAGAGCGCCGAAAGGACGGGTTGCAGCAGAAGACTGACCGAGGAAAAGGAAGCCGGCAGATGAGCCAGGGCGTAGGCAATCAGCCCCTGCCCACCCGCGTGGGAAAACCAGGCCAGTCCTGCCAGGATCAGCCAGCCTGTCAGGCTGGACGGCAACAAATCTTCGCCGCCGAGCAGGGTGGCAATCAGCAAGCCCACGGCGCCCACCAGGGCTCCCGCCAGCATCACCGTGGCAGCACCAAAGCGGCGGCGCAATTGCTTGACGCTGAGAATATAGCCCGCGTAGAAGAAAGCCGTGCCCAGGGCCAGCATATCGCCCAGCAGGGTAGCCCTGCCCGCGCCGGCATTGGCCCGAACCATCAACGCCACCCCGGCCAGCGCGGCGGCCAGCCCCAGAGCAAAGGTAGCGTTGAACCGTTCGCCCAGCCAGCGCCAGGCCACCAGGCTGACCAGCAGCGGAGCCATATTGGGGAAAAAGGTGGCGTTGGCCACGGAGGTGAGGCGGATGGCCTTGTGCCAGAGCAACAGGTCGCCTGCGAAAAAGAGGCCGGGGGCCAGCAGGGGAAGGAGAGAACGTCGCGGTCCGCGGTCCAGGAGGACGCGAGGCTCATCTGCCACCCCCAGCCACAGGCGCAGAAAGGGGATTGCCAGGGCAAGCCGCCAGAAGGCCACAGCCGTAGGGCCCAGATCGCTCAGCCGCACCCAGATGGGAGAAAGAGCAATGGCGACCACGCCCAGGAAGATGGCAGGGATGGCAAGCTGGCGGGGAGTGAAGACGGCGCGGTGGCTGTTGGGGTGCTGCATGGTCGGCTGCGGTGGAGCGTGGAGATAGATCGGGATTATACACCAGCCACGCGGAGTTGAGAGAGGTTGAGTGAGCAGCGCGCGGGGCGGAGCGCTGCACGTGGTGGCCTTGGCCCCGCGGGCAAGGGTGGGTGTACCC
>RFJM01000234.1 GCA_003694905.1 Caldilineae bacterium | reverse complement strand
CCACCGAGGAACCCGAACCGACCAAAGAACCGGAGCCCACCGAAGAGCCGGAGCCTACCGAAGAACCGGATGGGCTCGCTTCCCCCCCGGCTTCGGGAAGTAGTGTGGCGCAAGCTCCTGCGCCTTCGGATTGAGTTCGCCTCCTTACGAGGCAAGGCGATGTGGCCGATACACCAGACCGAGTGTCCGAGCCGCCGATCCCGTATTCGCTTCATCCGGGGCCGGCGCTCCTACGCAAGAGGCCGGAGTCGTTGCGACTCCGGCCTCTTTGTATGTCGGCGTCTCACCTCGAACCGGGTGATACCGGTTTCTTACCGTACGTAGGTGACGGTCAACGTTGCCGGCTGCCCGTTCCAGGTCTCCAGGCTGTCCAGAGCCAGGCGGCCGCTGAAGCCCAGAGGATTGGTGAGGGAAAGTGCCAGCTGGCCGAGGTTGCCGCCGCCACCGGTGTTCCAGGCTGCAACGTTAGAGGTTACATCCAGGGTGAGCGGCCCACCGGTGATGGGTACCTCCACGGACGGGCTGGGGTTGAAGTAGTTCAATCCCACACCGTTGTTGTAGGTGACGGTCATGGGGTCGAAGCTATCGACGTTCAGGGCCGTCAGTTGCTTGCCCGCCGCACCCGACTGGAAGGACGCATTGACGGTCAGGGTGGCGCTGGTGATGGTGGCGTCCGCGGGAATATTGCTGCGGTCGAAGGTGAGCAGGGCGTTGTCCTGGCCGGTCGCGAAGAGGATCAGCGCCGCGTAGCCGTTCTGATTCGTGTCGGGGTTGCTGAAGTCCAGCCAGGTGTCGTAGAGCAAAGGCACCTGCACGGTCACCGGGATGCGCGTCACCGTGACGTCCGGCAGGGACACATCGACCCACGGGATATCGGAGCCGGGCTGATTGGCTGTGGCATTCAGGTTCAGCTTGTTGCCGACGAAGTCGGGCCCGACAACCACGTCGATGGTCAGGCTGGTGACCAGGCCCGTCTTGACCGTAGAGGGGATGCTGAGGCTCAGCGGGAAGCGGGTGCCGTTCTGGACCGATTGCGGGGTCAGTACCTGTTGATTGTTCACGGCCAGGCCGACAAGCTGGACACCGGTGGGTAGGTCGAAGCTGAAGTCGACGTCGCGGGTGGCATCGTCCTGGTTGACGAAGACGTACTGGAAGCTGATGACCTCCCCTTCGTTGGCCGCGGTCGGGCCGAAGGCCTTGGTTTGGGCCAGAGGCGAAATCACCCGCAGATACTCGTCGAAGCGCTTCTGGGCCCGATCGAGACCGACGGCATCGGGCACCCAGGTCATCATGTGCTGGGAGGGACCGGAGCCGAAGGGTGCATTGGCGATGTGGACGATGGGATCGATGTAGGAGACGGTAGCCAGGGGTGCGTCCACGACGAAGTCGGCCGAGACATCGGCAGTGGTATCAAAGGGGCCGTGCCAATAGACACCGGGTACATCGGGCAGACCGGGATCCACGCTCTGCAGGCTGGTGGTGTAGGTGATATTCTCCGACGCAGCCGTGGCCGTGGCACTGCCGTCTACATAGGTGGAGTTGGGCGGCAGTTCGATGGCGACCCAGGCATGGGCGGGCGCGGCTTCGATGTCGCCGTTCTTGCCCAGGTTGTCGACGGTCACCGTGACCCGATAGGGATCGCCCGGATAGGTGCGCGGAGAAACCAGGTTGCTGGTATGGGCCGAACCGGTCAGGTGCACGCGCGAAGCGTAGATGCCGGCAGGGACGCCTGTCAGGTGGTAGGGCACATAGGTGGTGGGGGCGCTGATCAGGTCGTCGGGTCGTTTCGGCGGTATGCCCGAGATGACGGCCATGACACGCTCGCCGGGCCCATCGAAGCCGGGATCGCTCAGGAGGCTACCGAGGTTGAAGGAGAGGCTCCCGTCGGCATTGGCGGTGGCAGGGTACACACCGGTGACGTTGGCGCCGTTGCCGTCCTCGAAGGTAACCACATCCATCCTGACGCTGTTGCCCAGATGGCGGGCCTCCCAGATGCTCATGGCTCCGGCGGGCACATCGGCCTCGTCGGTGTAAAGCGCCTGGCCGCCCACCATGATGTTGTCCAGATACCAGCCGGGATTGACGCTGGTGCCGTTGCCGGCCGAGCCCCAGTCGGTGCTGTAGCGGAAGGCCAGCAGAATGTCCTGTCCGGCGTAATCGGCCAGATCGTAGGTGACGTGCATCCAGATGGGCTCATCGCCGCCACCGCTGATGCCGCTGAAGCCGGGGACGTTGGCCGCGATGATGGGATGGGCATCGGGATCCAGGATGTCGACGGTGCCGCTGATGGGCAGGCTGACGAAGCCCAGACCGTTGTCGACATCGGTCGTGACCTGCACGAAGCCGTAGTCCCACGCTTCTTCGATGTCGTAGAGCGTGTCGAAGGCGAGTTCGGTGCTGTCGGTAGGCACGCTGGTAGCGAAGATGAGGAAGTTGTCGGTAAGGTCGGTGTGGCCAGAGTAGAGGACGTTGTTGCCGCCGTCGTCGATGATCTGCCAGTCGGTGGGCAGGGCGGTGTCGGCGACCAGGTTCATGGTGGTGGTCGTACTGATGGCCTCACTCCAGCCGATGCTCAGATAGTCGCTACCCAGGGGCGGCGTGCCGGGAGTGTCATAGCCTTCGCTGTTGTAGTTGCGGCGCAACCGGCCCAAGTCCATGGGCGCCGTGGGGATGCCGGTAGGCCCGACGTATTGCGAGAGATAGCTCCCCCAACTGGTGCTGTCGGAGGTGTCGCCGTGCAGTTGGGCCACGCGGAAATCGCTCCACACGTCAATGAAGGTGAACGGAGCACCGACCGCGGTCAGCATCTCGTCTATAGCCGCGGGTCCGTACAGTTCGCTACGCTGCAGGCCCGCCACCAGCCGCAGATGACCATCCGTACCTTCGCCCAGACCTGCTTCCCTGAGCCGGCCTGCCAGGTAGGTCAGGAAGAGATCGGCCTGGTGATAGTCGGCCAGGATCTCGTAACCTCCGGACTGGTCGGGATCTGCGTTCTGATCACCCCAGACGATGAGGCTGTTCTCGGGGTGGTCCTGGAACTGTGTGCGCCAGCT
>RFJM01000233.1 GCA_003694905.1 Caldilineae bacterium | reverse complement strand
GGTCATCGAAGACCTGGAAAAGATGCTCTCCGCCGCCCCCGGCACCGACCAGGTCACCGTCCTCCTCGATACCGCCCTCGACGCCGCCAAGGAAGGCAACTGGGATAAGGTAGAGGAAGAACTCAACGAGGCCCTCGACCTCTCCACCGACGCCCAGCAGAAAGCCGCCATCGAGGAACTCCTCGACGACCTCGCCAAGGGCAAGAACGACGAGGTCCTGGCCGATCTGGAAAAGATGCTCGGATCCTGACCGCGGGACAACCGGCAGTCTGCTACGACAACATGGCTGCACAATAGTCGACCGGTGGTCAAATCGTCGCCGATCGGCTATTGTGCAGCCTTACTTTTGGGGGTATGATGTATGGTGAGCGCTGTTCTTCACGGAACAGCGAACCAATACGGCAGCCTTTGCGCCCTTCGCCTCACAGCACAAAACACGGCCCGGCTGATACGGAGACAACAAGATGAACCGATACGTAACCCCCGTGTTCGGATTGCTGGCTTGTACTCTGCTACTTGCCGCCTGTAACCTGGTCTACATGCCTCCTCCCACCGCCACTCCCTTGCCTGTGGTGACTCCGGCCGTATCCATCCATGCGGCGAGAACGCCCACCGCGCCTCCCGCGCCCGCGGCTACGGCCGAGCCCGTACTGACCCTCTCCGGCTACGTCGGCGGTACCGTGTTGATCGCGCTCGATGCCGCCCGCTCGGGACAGTGGAAAGAAGTCGAGGAGGAACTGGAGGAAGCCATAGAACTGTCGCTGACCGCGCAGGAACGACAGTTGTTTACAAGTATGCTGGCCACCCTGCGCGATGGAGATACGGCCTCTGTCCTGGCACAACTTGTCGATCTGGCCGAAAGCATCGCCAGCGAACCACCTCTCCTCATCGAGCTTGATGACAGCCTGCGCTTTGCCAGGTTGGGAGATTGGAAAGAGGTGCGAGAGGAGATCACCGAAGCGATGAACCTGACAAACGATGAACCCCTGCTCAGAGCGATGCAGGAGATCGTGGCCGACATCGACAGAGAACAATACGACGAAGCCCTACAGGACATCGAACGGCTGGTACACGGCGTAGGCGACGAAGACCCGGCTCTGCCGACACTCCAGCAGGCACTGGCCTACGCCAGACACGGCGACTGGGAGCAGACTCGGGTGCTGCTGGAGACCGCAGTACAACAAACGCAGGATAGCCAGCATCAGGCCCGGATCATCGAGATACTGGACGACCTTGAACGGGCCGACCACGAAGAGGTGTTGTCCGATCTGGCCGTTCTCGTCGGCAGCCACGAGATGCCCGATCCCGTCACCATGGAGCTGGAACGGGCTCTGGCGCACGCGCTACACGACGAATGGGCTCTCGTTGCAGACAACCTGACCAAGGCTCTCGGCTTCAGTCACGAATCGGCTCAGGAGCAAGCGATTCAGGCCCTGCTGCAAGCCCTGGACGAGAATCGACACCAGGAGGTCATTGAGGGTCTGCAGCAGATGCTGGCCCTATCCGGGCACTAAGGCCCCACCAGCTTCCGGACAGCGCCGGGACTGCCAGGGAATACGAGCCGCCGCGCACCTGGTACGCGGTGCAACTTCTGCCTGCTCGGCCATGTTAGATTGCCTGTAGGTGGCCGAGTAGCTTCGCCTTGCGGCCAATGGCTGCTGCCCGCCGGCCCCGGGTCCGAGCCATTGCGATGGCATAGCTCTCGCTTAACATAGGCTTAACGCGATGGTAACACGATCTTAACGGGCGCGTCATATTGCGGGGGTACAATGGAACACATCCACTTCGACTCCGCAGGCGTCGTCTACCTGCCATCACGACTTCCCCGCCCAACGAGGACACAAAGGATGAGTAAGTCTCCCCAACAAAAGGTGGCTGCGCGCCGAAAGCGCGGGCCGCTCAGTCTGCTTCTAATCGGCTTGATCGCAGTCATTCCTTTGCTGACGGTAGGATCCGCAGCGTACGGAGCCCACCTGGAAAACAATGACACCTTTTGTGCCAGTTGCCATACCGAGCCTGAGTCAACCTACGTTGAACGCGTTCAGACCGCGGCAACGGCATCGGAGCCGGTGCGCGACCTGGCCGTCTTTCATGCCGGGCAACATCAGCCTGTGACCTGCATTGAATGCCATAGTGGGGCCGGCATCGGCGGTCGGATCGACGCGCTTGTGCTGGGGGCTCGCGACCTGGTGGCCTACGCCCGGGGCAACTATCCCCAACCCAGCCCCCTAACCCATCCCATCGCCGACGTGAACTGCGTCAAGTGCCACGAGGACTACGCCCGCAACCGCTCCTTCGACAACCACTTCCACTTCTTCCTGCCCCGCTGGCAACAATTCGCAGGAGACAAGGCTGCGGCCTGCGTCGACTGCCATGCCGCACACAAACAAGATGGTCTTCCCGGTGTTGCCTTCCTCAATGAACAACGCACCGTCGCCCAGTGCAACGCCTGTCATCGGGTAATGGGAGATTGATCGTCATCTGAAACGCGGCAAGACAGGCACAACATCCTTGCGCCAGCTTCTCATTCCGCAGGGGCACGGCCCAGCGTAAAGAAGAAAGTCGCCCCTTTGTCCACTTCTGCTTCCGCCCACACCCGGCCGCCGTGACGGTGGATGATGCGCTGGACCGTAGCCAACCCGACGCCCGTTCCCGGAAACTCGCTGGCATCGTGAAGCCGTTGAAACGCGCCAAACAGACGATCGGCGTAGGTCATGTCGAAGCCAACGCCGTTGTCGCGCACGAAGAACGCCCGCTCGCCCTCACGCTCGACGCTTCCCACCTCGATGCGGGCAGGATCCCGGCCGGCCGTAAACTTCCAGGCGTTGGTGAGCAGATTTGTGAGCACCATTTCCAGCATGCGGGCATCCCCCTCCGCTGCCAGCCCTTCCTCGATCTCGATCTCGACTCGACGGTCCGGCTCCGCCTCCTGCAAGCGGCGCACCACATCACGGGCCAGTTCGGTCAGGTTCACCGGCTGCCGGCGCAGGTCGGCCTGACTCACCCGCGATAGTGCGAGCAGGGCCTCGATCATCTCCCGCATCCGTTTCGCTTCGGAGCGCACGTGCGCCAGATAGCGGCGGGCCTGCTCATCCAATTGCTCGCCGTAATCTTCCTGCAGGGCCCGACTCCAACTGTCGATATGGCGCAGGGGAGCGCGCAGATCATGCGATACCGAATAGGAGAACGACCGCAGCTCGGCATTCGTCTGCTCCAGATAGCGCGCCGTCTCTTCCGCGCGTCGGTTGGCCGCCCGCAGATCCTCCAGCAGATTGCGCATGCTGGCATTCAAGCGCTCTACCTGCGAAACCCGTTTCTGCAGATCCTGTGTACGCTCCGCGACCCGCTGCTCTAACTCGCTCGCATGCTGTCTCAACTCGCCCAGCAGGCGAGCGATTTCTAGAGCGCGACCTACCTGCCCCGCCAGTGCCTCCAGTGCAACCACATCCGCCTCATCGAACGCATTCAACTGATCGCTCTCCACGTTGAGCACGCCGGCCAACTCACCGTGCACCCGGATGGGCACGACCAATTCCGAACGAACCCCCGGTACACAGGCGATGAAGTCCTCTTCCCGAGTGACATCCGCGATCTTGACCATGCGGCCCAGGGCAGCCGCTCGACCGGTGATCCCCTCCCCCACCTTCTGTCGGTACCCGCGCTCGACGATGCCGCCCGCGCCGGCAACTCCTCTCGCCTCCAGTTCCCCGGCCTCAGCATCCAGCAGATAGAACTGCGCCGTCAGATAGCCAAAGCGCTCGCAGAGCGCCTCTGCCGCGGTCTGCAGCATCTCGTCTACATCCAGCATCGAGATCATGCGCTGGCTCAGCTCATGCACGATCTTCATCTGTTCGGCGCGGCGTCGCGTTTCATCGAGCAGCCGCGCCTTGGCCACGGCCAGTGCAATGTGGACCGCTGCTTGCTCCGCCCGCGCGATCTCAGCGCCCTCGAAGCCGCGCTGGTTGTTCCAGCCCAGGATCGCCGCCCCCAGTTTAAGCCCGCCGGCCTCCAGCGGCAGGGCCAGCGCCGAGCGCGTGGGAAAGCGTTCGGCAATGCTACGGCTCAGATAGGGCGTGTCGAACACATCCTCCACGGCCAGCACCAGGCCGACCCGCAAGACGGACTCGGTCAGCGTCGTGTCCCCGGATTCGGGACGCATCTGGGGATATGTCTCGCGCTGCTCTCCATAGGCAGCGGTCGGGATCGTGCTGGCCGTGTCCTCGTCCCAGCGGGTGATGTAGCAATCGTCGGCGCCAAACAGCTCGCCCAGATGATCGGCGATGGTCTGCAGGACCGCGTGGTATTCGTCCGCCTCCAGGGCAGCGCGTGTGATCTGGTTGAGCTTGGTAACGAAGCGCGTGTGCTCCCGGCGTTCGTCCAGCAGGCGTAACTTCTCGAGGGCGATACTCACCTGGCGACTCACCGAGTCCAGAAAGGCCACCTCCTCCTGAGTCCAGCTTCGGCGCCGCTGCACCTGGTTCAACACCAGCACGTAGTATCCCTCGTCGTGAAAGGCAAAGGGATACCATAACAGGCTGCGGATGCGCATATCCTTGTGCAGCACTGAAGCTGACCCGTCCTCCAGGAAGTGAGGATTGACGGCATCGTCATGGCTCTCCAGCCAGCGCCGTGTTCGTTGCATTTCATACGCGCCCCCGCGGAACATGTCCAGCGGATAGGTTGCGCGGGTCGGCTCAATGGAGGGATCGGCAGGATTCAGCCACTCGCATAAGCCGATGGCGAGCTCGCGCCTGAAATCGCCCCGGTAGATCAGACAGCGGTCAAGGCCCATCGTTTCGCCCACGATACGCACCGTCTCCTCGAGGATGGGCTCTGCTTCCTCGCTTTCGATCACCACCGCGGCGATGGCATTGAGCGCGCGGGCAAAACTCAACTGCTCTTCCAGAGCCCTTTCCATCTGCTTCCGTTCGGTGACATCGCGCGCCACCCCCATGACCTCTGTGACGTTGCCGTCTTCATCCCGCAGCGGTACCAGATGGGT
>RFJM01000026.1 GCA_003694905.1 Caldilineae bacterium | reverse complement strand
GGCCTGGGCCACCGGGCGTGGGGGTGGAGGTGGGCGGTGCAGCCGTCGGAGTCGCAGTTGGCGAGCCGGCGCCGGGGACTTCGAAACCCGCGTCGTCTAGCCATACGGTACTTGGCCGCGAACCATCCGTGTCCACGAAGAATCCGAAGAGGACCGAGCGGCCCAGCACCCGCAGCAGTTCGAGGTACTTCAGGGAGTAGCTCTCCTCTCGCCAATCCTGGTTCCCCGTCGCCCCCAGGTCGGCACAGCGTAGCACCAAGGCTCGCGTACCGCTCTCGTTCCAGATGCCGTAACAGAGGCGATCGTTGCCTTCGTATGTCTCCTGGGTCTGGAGCCGATACCAGAAGCGCAGGGTGACAGAGCCTGCCTGCATCGGGACGTGCAGTCCTTGCCAGATCTGGTCGTCGGCGCTATCCCGACCGCCGAGTTGTGCGGCCCAGTTCCCCCCGTGGCGTATCTGATTCTGCAGCCGGGGATCGCCCGAAGTCTGCCACGGAGTCCAGGAACCGGATTCAAAGCCGGGGTTCTGCAGAAGTTGGTTGGCCTGGGTCGTCAGCGGTACGCCCGCGTTCGCGAAGGGCTCGGCCTGGACGCCGTCGCGGCTCAGGCCGGGTTTGTGGCCCGAGCCGGTCGTATGCATCTCCTCCCCACCGAGGGTGAAAGTATACTCGACCTGCTGGCCGGTGCCGAGCCCGGTAGGGTGCTCGGCAAACCAGACTCGCTGCGGAGGGTCTGGATTGATGCTGGCTTCCAGATCCACCCGCCCCCAGCCGGAGACGTTGTTGGGACGCAGGTCGGGTATCTCCTGTGCAGAGGTGTGGCCATACTGCCCCGGTGCCATCGCGGCCGTGCCGTTGATCAGGAGAGCCTTGATCAGCGCGGCACTGGGAACCGCCACATGTTGCAGGCGCACGAGCCATTCGCGCACCAGGGCGGCAGCGCCTGCGGTGAGGGGGGTGGCCATGCTGGTGCCGCCGTCGTAGATGTAGTCGCCGTCGTACTCGCCCCAACCGGTGCCGGCCTGGGGGTCGTGCGAGCGGGCCGAGATGATGGCCGTGCCGGGCGCCACCAGGTCCGGCTTGATGCGACCATCGTCCGCGGGTCCCCGACTGGAGAAGGCAGCCATGCCGTTGATGTTGTCTGCCAGTCTGTCATCTCTGACGGGCGGTACGCGATAGCTATCGGGCCAGGCCTGGCCCCAGGTGGCAGCGATCTCCGGCCGCATGCTTTCGGAGGCACCCACGGTGATCACGTTCTTGGCGGTGCCGGGGCTGGCCATGGAATCCAGGTCGATGACCCCGTCCCGGTCCTGATCTTCCCCCGCATTACCGGCAGCGAAGAGAATCAGCAGGTCGGGATGTTCCCACATCATGGCGTCCACCTGCTGGGCCCGGGTGTCATAGCCGCCGTATCGGGGAAAGCGCGGCGTGCCACCGGTGGGACCGCCCCACGAATTGGTGTGGATGCGGGCGCCCTGGTCGTAGGCCGGGCCGAAGAGATAGGTGGGCAGGTCGGGCGGCAGGCATTCCAACCCGCCTCCCGGTGCATGGTCGATGGACTGGAAGACCAGCCTGGCCTCGGGCGCGACACCTGCGAAGGAACCGTCATAGACGTGCGCCGCAGGATTGCTGCCCGAGAGGATGCCGCTTCCCAATACACTGCCCGCTACGTGCGTGCCGTGACCGTTGAAATCGCTCCAGGTCGTGCGACCGCCCTCGAAATAGGCGCAGATGGGCTGGCCGGCCACGATACGACCTTCGAAATCGTCGCTCATGGCGGAACCCGTCGTCCCCACGTCAAGACCCGTGTCGGCCACGGCCACGATCTGCCCGCTGCCGAAGAGCCCCAGGTTCTGTCGTAGCCGATTGGCACGCATGATCTGCCCGCCGCCGACATCGTTGTAGAGAACCGCGGGGTAGTAGGGCTCGATCCACAACACATCGTCGGACGACGCCAGCTCCGACACGCGGTCCGGGAGAAGGGTCAGGCGTACATAGCGACTCCTTCGGGTGAAATCTCCCCGGACCAGCGCGCCACCCATCCTCGCTATGAGCTGCTCGAGCAGCGCCATATCGGCGTCGGGCGCGGCCATCAAGGTGAAGGTCATGACGTTCGAGGCGCCCAACTCGACCCGGTCGCCTGCCTGCAGTTCGGAGGGCAGCCGGTACTCGCGGCGATACGGTCCCACCCAGCGCACGAAGGGCAGGCCGGCCACCTGGGCTTCCTGGGAGGGCTTCATGCGGGCCACGAACGCGTATTCCGGGATGTAGTCATAGAGCCGCACTCCCAGCCCGGCCACCTCCTGTTTCCATTCGTCATGGATGGGCCCCTGGAACTGGATCAGGTACAGCGTGCCGCTCGCCTGCTCGGGGCTTTGCTGCATGGGTTGCGCGCGAAGCGGATCGAAGCTGACGCCTCGTAGGCGAATGGGAATGGATCCGGAGTCGGCTCCTACCGGCGAACCCAGCGCCGAGACGAGCGATAGCAGACCGATTGTCAGAAACAGGGCCAGCCCCATGGCCCACAATCTACGATGTCTGTTCATGCTGCATCACCTCTGCGGAGTTCTCTTTCTCGGCCAGGAACGTTTCCAGAAACGAACCCAACTCCGAAAGCGCCATCAATGGATACTCTTGGTTGGAGACGACGTGACGCAGTCGCGCCATCGGCGTCGCACCTTGGTTCGGCTCGCAGACCAGGGAAAGGATGAAGGTGTCGAGGGTTTTCATCTCTCTTGACTCCACTGTGAACGAGAAGTTGCGCCCAGTCTAGAACCGGCGGGTGACAAACGGGTGACAACAGCACGTGCCTACGGTCGCAGGACGCGAAACGCCCCGGTCACGGTGACCGGGGCGTTTCGCAGCGCGAGGGGCAAACGGATCAGGCGGCTTTCTTGGTGCTCTCGCTCAGTTTCTTATCCAGTTCGCCGACCTTGCGGGACAGGGTGCTGATCTTACGGCCCAGTTCGTCAATATCCTTCTTGCTGGGAATGTTCATGCTATTCAGCACACGCTCGATGCGTTCATCCAGCAGGCTGTCGATCTTCTCCTCGACCTTGTTCTCGACTTCGGTCACGTCTTGTTTGCTGCGATCGAGCCACTCTTGCAGCTTTTCCGTCGTCTCTTGATGGGTGGCTTCACCCTTTTCTACAAGTCGATCGAAAACGGCTTCGACGCTTTCCTTGCTTTCGGCCAGTGCGCCCAGGCCGGCCAGCCAGACGGTGCGGGGTGCTTTGACAAGTGGCACACGGCTCTCGAGCTGGTCGATCCGTTCGCCCACTTTTTCGCTCAGGTTCAGGGCTTGTTTCTTGGCAGTTGCCAACATGGTTCTAAACTCCTATTGGAAAGGTTTCGGTCTCGGGTGGTGCAAAGGTCATCAGGTCTATGACGCGTTGCGTTATGACCCTATTATGACGCGGCGCGTTATATTTGTCAAGCCCCCGTGCATTAGAGTTGTGTGTGAATTCGCCGGCTGCGTCCCTTCCGGCTTGCGCCGGAGGCAGACCGGAATAGCCAGCCCCATCTGTCTTTCCCTCGCAGGGGGAGGCATCCTCTTGCTGGGCTAAGCGGCTCCAGGGAGTCGGGTGTGCGGGCGAATCATGGATTCACCCGGAGACGACAGCTCTGGGCTGCAGGTGCGAACCGCGACCCGCCAAGCCGGCTACGGAGGACGCGTGGCAGTGCCTTCCCTAGCAGCGGAGGGTCCCGCCAACCCGG
>RFJM01000232.1 GCA_003694905.1 Caldilineae bacterium | reverse complement strand
GGCGCGCATGGGGCGTGACCTCGGGCCAGCGCAAGTTGCCCCCCAACGGTGTCCAACCCGCGCGCAGGTGGAAGCCCAGGGCCACCGCGAGGGCGAGCAGGGCGATTCGATTGGCGGCCGCCGCCGGCGTCAGCCGGCTGCGGCGGCTCCACCACACAGCGAGTCTGGTGAGGCCTGCCGTGGCGGCCAGCATGAAGTAGGGGACCAGGGGCGCGCTGTAATGCAGTTCGCCGGACCACTGGGCCTGGAAGGTGCTCAAGAGGTTGGCCAGGAGGACGGGCGCAGCAAGGAGGAGGAGTTCGGGGGCGAAGAGAGCCAGCGTGCCGCTGGAGAGAAAGAGGCCGAGCAGGTAAGCAAGACGGCCGGGGGTGGTGGCCACCGCCCAGACGGCCGCGGGGCGAGTGAGCAGGGCCTTGAAGATATCGCCGGCGCTGTTGCCCAGCGGCCCGTAGCGCTGGAAGTAGGTGGATTCGGCCACGCCGTAAGCTGCGGCCGCGTGAGCAGGGACGATGACGAAGGTGGCAATATAGAACCAGGCCAGGGAGAGAAACACGACGGCCAGGGCAAGGAGGACAGGGGGGATCTGGCGCTTCCGGGGGGCAAAGGGGTCGGGATAAGTAGGTTGCGTGGGTTCAAGAGGGTCGCGGCGGGTACGCCAGAGGGCATAGAGCCCGAGCATGACGGCCAGCAAGGCAGCTTCTTCTTTCACCGCGGCGACAAGCAATGCCGCCGCCAGGAAACGCCACCATTGCCGCGATTCGATGAACCACAAGGCGGCCAGGATAAGGGGCACCGCGAAGGGGATGGCATGGACTTCGCTCAGATTAGCCGCTTCCAGGGCCGGGAAGAGAAGGTAGATGAGCACCAGGACGACAGGTGCCCAGCCGGCATCGCTCGCGCGAGGAGGTGGCGGAGCCCAGCGCACACCCGGTTCGCGCGCTCGCTGTTTCTCGTACTCGCGAGCCTGCGTGCTGCGCGCATGCGCGGTATCGGCTCTGTGGAGTCGCGAACGGGCCAGCAGATAGAGGGGCCACGCTCCCAGGGCCAAGGCCAACGTCTGCAGCAACATCAGTGCGCGGACGTCGTTCCACAGCCAGAAGATAAGGCTGATGGGAATCCATATGGGCTCGACATGATCGGTGAGCCGGGTGGAGATGGTTTCCCCTTTGATTTCCTGCACAAAGCGCCCGCGCGAGGTGTTCCACACGGCCAGGTCCATTTGCCCCAGATCGGAGGTGTGTGTCTGCAGGGCGTTGTGGATCTGGAAGCTGTTGAGTGTAAAGAAGATGACGTAGACAAGAACCAGACCACCAACGATGCCGACGGAACGGGCATAGAGGCGAGAGAGGATCGGGGGCATGAGGTCGAAGGTCGGGAAAGGAAGGGGGTGCGAGGGGACAGGACGTTCGGGCCGGGTGTCAATGCCGGATGGGAGGGTCTCCGTTGACAGGGGCGCTCAGGGAGTGCCCCACCGGAGTAGCTCTGAGGCCGGGCCGGGAGAGAAGGCTGAGGCCGGCGCCGGTCAGTTCGCCAAGAGTGAGCCAGATGCGCATGGCCAGGGAGACGATGGTGGCGGGCGCGCCGCCCAATACAGGCGCCAGCATCAGGTAGGCAGCCCCTTCGCGCACGGCCAGGCCGCTGGGCGTGATGAAGCTGATATAGCCGATGGCATAGGCCACGGGATATGCGACCAGCAGGTGGGGCCAGACCCGTGGCAGATCGGCGAGGGTGAGGTCGGTCAGGGCCAGGGTGAGCGCGGTGAAGGAACCGCCCTGGAGCACCCAGGTCCAGCTCGTCCAGAAGAGAGCGCGAAGAAGCCGGCCGGATGTGAGGGCGATGGGTAGGGGATCACGGCCGGCGCGCTCCAGGATGACGTTGATAATCCGGATGAGCCAGAGCGGTCGCCAGAGAAAGATGAATGCGGGCAGGGCGGCCAGAGCCACGAAATAGGCCGACGACGGTCCAATGAGATCGGTGAGCAGACCCAGGTTGCGGGTGAGGGGAAAGTACAGGGCCGCGATGAAGGCGACGGAGAGGAGATTCACAGCCTGGTAGAGGGCTATGCTGGTGACGGTGGCTTGGGCACGTATGCCGTGCCGGCGGACGAGGAGGGTCATGCCCAGCGGTTGCCAGACGTTGCCGGGGATATAGCGGACGATGGCGCTGAGAAACCAGATGCGTATGGCAGCGCCGTAGGGCAGCGCGCCCCCCAGCAGGCGCAGCAGGTCCCGCCATACCGACACTTCCAGCGCCCAGCCGGCAGCCATACACAAAGCCGAGAGGAGCAGCCAGGTGGGGCGCAAGCGCCAGGGATAGGCCTGCAGTTCCTGCCACTGGCTACGAAGGAGTAGCAGGACAAAAAGCAAGGCCAGCACAAGGACGAGTACCTGCGCCGGCCGTTTCCATGCTCGCATCATGGGCGGTATTGTACACGATCGCGGATAGCTTGGGTAATCGAACCGACAAATAGAGATGGACGCGGATCGAGGTACCTGCGCGCCAGGCGGCCCCCGCGCCCTGGCGCATCATCCGCCATCTGTGATTGAAGATCGGGGTTTGCACCCGTCAAGCTGCGACCGGCTGACTCTCTTCCTCCCATGCCTTGAGCCGGCCGTTCTCCAGCTTCAGGGAGATAGACTGGGAAACACTGTCGGGCCCCATGCTCACCCCGTAGATGGTGTCCGCGGCCTCCAGCGTGCCGCGATTGTGCGTGATCACGATGATCTGAGCGTTTTCGCTTAGCTCCTGCAGGACTTCGCGCACGCGGCTGATGTTGGCCTCGTCAAGCGCGGCATCCACCTCATCGAGCACGCAGAAAGGTGTGGGACTGACGCTGAGGATGGCAAAGATGAGGGCCGCGGCCGTGAGGGCCCGTTCACCGCCGGAGAGCATGGAGAGGCTGGTCGGGCGCTTGCCCGGTGGCCGGGCAATGATCTCCACACCGGTGGCCGTGATGTCATCGGCGTCTGTCAGGATCAATTTGGCCGTGCCGCCGCCAAATAGCCGTGTGAAATAGTGGGTAAAGGCTTTGGCCACCTCTTTGAAGGTGCGTCTGAATTCCTGGTCGATGAGCTGATCCAGTTCGGAGATGACGGTCTTCAGATGCTCGGCTGCTCCTTCCAGATCCTGTGCCTGCTGCGTGAGGAACTCGTAGCGCTCCTTTGTTGCTGCGTATTCGGCCTGGGCTTCGGGGTTGATGGGCCCCAGACGATTGAGCACGCCTTTCAGGCGGCGGATTTCGGCACGCGTGCCCGGCGGTAGGGACTCGACCCGGGGCAGAGTGGTGACGATCTGGTCGAGGGGCAGCGGCTCTTGGGCCGGGAACCCTTCCTCGGTGTCCAGGACAACCAGGCCGAAATCGTTCTCGATCTGGCCTCGCAGGTAGGTCAGATGATCCTCGGCCCGTTGCAATGTCAGTTGGGCCTGGTTGAGTTGCATTTCTTCCTGATGCAGTCGTTCGCGCAGGAGCTCGCCGCGTCTGTCGTGGCCGATCCAACCGGCTTCGAGCCGATCCAGCTCTTCCTGTGCCGGTTCCACCAGACCCAGCAAGGCTTGATAGGCGACGTCGGTCTCGGCATGGGTGTTGCTGAACTCTGCGATACGTGCTTCGAGCTCGGCGATCTCTTCCTGGACTTCGGTCATGCTCTGACGGCGGCGGGCGATCTCTTCCTCGGTTCGCTGCAGGGCCGCGCGATGATTGTCGACCAGGGTTTGCTGGCTGCGTCGATGCTCGTCGGTGGTGTCGAGCCGGGCCCGTGCCTGGGCCACCGCCTGGACCAGACCGGCGGTGCTGAGGGTATTGAGCTTTTCCTCCAGGGCTGCGATACGGTTGGATAATACCTGCTGCTGCTCTTTGAATTCCTGGATCTCCTGGCGCAATCCGGCGAGTCTGCGGCCGTAGTTCTCCATCTCCAGTGCCAATTCATCGGCCCGCCGGCGGTGCCAGGCTTCGGTCTGGCGCGCCCGGTCGATGGCACTCTGTGTGCGGGTCAGGCGAGTGGTCTCCTCCCGTTCCACCTCGCCCAGGCGGGTGGCCTCCTGGACCATGGCGGTCAGCTCCTGGTCGACGGCGCGGATGGCCTGGCTCAGGCTCTCGATCTCCTTACTGAGATCGCGTTTGCGCGCCTGCAAGGCCTGAATCTGGGCGGGCAGACTGCGCCACTCGCGTTCGCGCGCGAGCACTCCCCCCTTCTTCACCTGGCGCTGGCTGCCACCGCTGACACTACCGCCGGGGTGCACGAATTCGCCGTCCAGGGTGACGATGCGGGGGCGATCCTGCGCCCGGCTGACCTGTCGGGCCGCGGCCAGGTCCGTTACCACCAGGATCTGACCCAAGAGCAGTTCGACGGCGGGCGCCACGGCATCGTCGTACTCCACCAGGTCGGCAGCCCAACCCAGAACGCCGGACCCGCGCGGGAGCGGGCGCCGCGGCAGGGGACGCAGGTTGTCCAGAGGCAAGAAGGTGGCACGGCCGCTGCGCGTGCGCTTGAGATGCTCGATGGCGGCTTCGGCATCCTCCCAGGTTTCTACGACCACATCTTGAAGCCGTGCGCCAAGGGCGATCTCGATGGCCAATTCGTAGCGGTCGGGGACGTTGAGCAACGTGGCAATTGGACCCAGGATGCCGCGCAGGGTGCCTTTGTTTCTGGCCTGCAGGACCTCGCGCACGCCCGCAAATAGCCCTTCGCCTTCGGCGCGCAGTCGCTCCAGCAG
>RFJM01000231.1 GCA_003694905.1 Caldilineae bacterium | reverse complement strand
CGTCGATCTCCCCCTGCTGGCCGATACCTGGGTCCACGCGGGCACGCCCGACACCAACTACGACGGCTATGCTGCTTTGGTGCTGTTCACCACCGGGCTGGACAATGCCCTCCTCTCCTTCGACCGCTCGGCCCTGCCCACCAACGCCACCATCCTGGACGCCGATCTGACCGTGTTTGTGACCTTCGAGAGCGGGGCGACGGGCAAGCGGCTGACCGCCCTCAACGTCGAGAACTTCGATCCTACCTCGGTAACCTTTGCCGATCATCCGACCTACTTCAATCCGGGGCCGGACCAGTTCCTCCCGCCGGAACCGGGCGAGATGCACCTCACCGTAGCCGATCAGGTAACCAACTGGGATCAGTTACCGGTGCCGACCCTGGACGGCAAGCCGCTCGGCCAGCTGGCCCTTGCCGTCTCAGGGCCGTACGCCGGCCGTGTGGCCCTGGCCAGCCTCGAGAGCTGGCCGCCGGGACGTCACGCCCGGCTGCGGGTGACCTACCTGCCTTGAGTTCTTCCCGTCCCAAGTACGACCCGAAACCGGCACCCAGGCCTGCCCGTATAGGGTATTGATTCCTCTCAACGTTCATGCTAAACTGATGAGCGAACGGTTCAACCCCACTCAAGCTTCAGGAGGTGCTTATGAGCACAGAAGGAACGGCTCCGCAGAGTGAACAGCAGCAGAGCACACAAGAGACTACGTCGTCCAAGGCTGTCCTGGAAGAACTGACCGTCCTGGGACGCAAGCTCGGCAAGGCCGTGCAGACCGTCTTGGAAAGCCCCCAGAGATATGAGATCGAGGAAGAGGTCCGCGAAGGATTTCAAACCATCGTCAAGGAGGTCGACGAGGCCCTGGCCAAGGCCCGCTCAACAGAGGTAGCCAAGGACGTGGGCGAGCAGGCAGAACGCGTCTATGAGACGGTGAAGAGTAGCAAGGTGACCCACGAACTGCGGGAAGGATTGCTCAAGGGCCTGCAGACGCTCAACAAAGAACTGGACGAACTGGTCAGCCGGCTTGAAGCCCAGAAACCGGCCGAGGAAACCGCTCCGCCCGCGGAGACGGAAGCAGCTTCCGAGCCGGAGACCTCCGACGCCGAATAGTTTTCCGCCAACTTCATCTGTTTCAAGGACGTGCCGATCGGCACGTCCTCTCGTTTCTATTCCTCGATCGCGTTTCCTCTGTAACGTGAACCATGACTATGACGCCGCAAGATAATGATTCCCTTCGGGCTCAATTGCTCGAGCTTCTGGATCGAAACCTGCAGAGCATCTGGGATGGCGATGTGCAGACCTATCGCGAGACCACAAGCGAGGATGTATCCTTTTTCGAATGGTATATCTCGCCGCAGCGCATCGACGGTCTCGATTTTCACCTGCGAGAGCTGGCCGTACATGCGGCCGTGCTCAGCGCTTCCGCGCCCGAGGAGCAGGTACGCATTCAGCACGAAATCCTCCAGCCGCGAGTACAGGTCTACGGCGATACCGCCATCCTCACCTACACGCTGTTGATCCGCGCCACCGGCGGCGCCGGTGTCACCCACAGATCCCACAACGAAACGCGGGTATTTCATAATTTCGGCGATCGCGAGAACCCGGACTGGAAGCTGGTGCACTGCCACAAATCGCCTGTTGCCACGGCCGATAGTCTGGCCGTCTTGCGCAGCTGACGAAGGAGGGCCGGCATGAATCAATCCCCCGCGCCCTTGATGCAGGATTTCGTATTCGGGGCATTGGAGGCGAATGAGCAGACCCTGGAGAACGAGCGTCTGCGCTGGCGCGGCCTGCGCCATCTGCACCGGATCTCTCCCCTCGATCCCCGTCCGGGCGAGCCGGTTACCCTGAGGGTGAGTGTGGGACGGGATGTGCTTGTCGACCGGCTCTCTGCCTATGTAACATGCGACGGAAGCGATCCCAAGGGCAACCGGGGTGTGGCCGTTAACGGCTTTCATGTGCCGCTGGAGCATGTGGAGACCCTCTGGCAGCCCATCTGCTGGGACTACGTCGATATCTGGCAGGGGGTGATACCGGGCCAGCCGGAGGACACCCATGTGCGTTACCGGATCGAAGGCTGGCACAGCCGCGATCGCGAGATACGCCACTGGAGCATGGAGCGCCACATCGACGGCACGGCCGACCGTCCGGCATTGTACGGCTACTCGGTGGACACCTTTGCCCCGCCGGAGTGGGCGCATGAGGCCGTCGTCTACCAGATCTTCGTCGATCGATTCGCCCCGGTCGCGGAGCGCTGGCTGGAGCCGGAGGAACTGGAGCAGTTCCACGGCGGCAATCTGCGCGGCATCATCGAGCGCCTGGACTACTTGGCCGATCTGGGGGTGACCGCTCTCTGGCTAAGCCCCATCTTCCACACGACCAGCTACCACGGCTATGATACCGTGGACTACTACCGGGTCGATCCCCATTTCGGCACAAATGAAGACCTGAAAGAGCTGGTTCAGGCCGCGCATCGGCGCGATCTGCACGTCATCCTCGATTTCGTGGCCAACCACACCAGCGACCGCTTTGCCCCCTTTCAGGAAGCCCTGCACGATCCGACCAGCCCAAAACGCGCCTGGTATTCCTTCGGCCCCGAATATGTCCACGGGTATCGCACGTTCTTCACATCGAAACGAATGCCTCAGCTTGACCTCGACAATCCCGAAGCCAGACGATTCATCCTGGATGCGGCCGGCTACTGGTTGCGGGAGTACGGGATCGACGGGTATCGACTGGACTACGCCGCGGGGCCCAGCCACGACTTCTGGAGCGCATTCTACGCGGCTTGCAAGCGCATCAGGCCCGATTGCTGGCTCTTCGGCGAGGTGACACTGGGCGACGAAGCGCTACGCACCTACAGCGGCCGACTCGACGGATGTCTCGACTTCGGCTTCACCCGCCAGCTGCGCCGGCTCTGTCTGGCCCCTGCCGGTGAATTACCTGCAGTGAGCGCGTTTGCCGCCTACCTGGAGCGCAGCCGCCGCTACTTCCCCGAGGATTACACCCGCCCCAGCTTTCTCGACAATCACGACATGAACCGTTTCCTGTGGATGGCAGGCAACGACAGGCAAAGGCTGCGGCTGGCGGCTGCCCTGATGTTCGCCTTCGGCGGGCCACCGATTCTGTACTACGGGACCGAAGTGGGGTTGAGCCAGCCCCGTAGCAAGGGCTACCACCGCGAGGAGTCGCGACATCCCATGCTGTGGGGCGACAGACAGGACGCTGATCTTCTCGCCTGGTTTCGCCGTTGGATCGCGCTGCGCAGGCAACATCCTGCCCTGAGCCGGGGAGATGTGGAAACGCTGCATTGTGACGACGGCGCGGGGCTCTGGCTGGCGCGCCGCCGCCGGCACGATGACGAAGTCCTGATCGCCGTCAATCTGGCAGACCGCGAGGGGCGCATATCGCTGCCCGAGGGGCACTATCGCATGGAGACGGGCACCTCCGCCCGAGGAGAGATCCTGCTGCCGGCCAGGAGCGTCTGCTGTCTCGCGCAAGAGCACGACTAGCAGGCACAGGGCGACCGCTACGCCCGATGGTTTGCGCATGGCTCGTCTGTATCCCATCACTCTCTCCCTTCACCCGCCCGACTACGCCCGGCCGCTGGCGGAATACCTGTTGGCCCATCACCTGCGGGAAGCGCTGGCCAATTTCACCTGGATCAACAACGTGACTTCGGGGGCCTGCGGGTGTTCCTTCGTCTACGATCGCTCCTTTCACTGTCTGGCCAGAGCTTCCAACCTACCCTTCACGGCCATCTCGCTGGAAGGGTATGATGCGGATACCACCGCCTTGCTCCTGGCTCATCTGCTCCGCATGGGCGAAGAAGCCTATGCCCTGGTACCAAGGCGCTTATATGATCTGCTTGCTGCCTCTTGCGAGGTGTTGTCGGTGCGTCGCGAATGGCAGATGTTGTATCGCGGCGGGCGGGGCGAGACGGCCGGGCAGGACGTGCGTGCCCTGACCGCGCACGATCTGCCGGCCATGCTGGATTTGGCCCACCGCGGGGGCCTGATGGTATTTGGACCATCCAGCCTCAAGCGCGGGGAGTTTTTCGGCATCGAGCGTGAGGGGCGTCTGGTGTGTATGGGCGGAGTACAGAATCGCCTGCCCGGAGCCGTCGAGATCGGTTCCATCGTCACCCATCCCGACTTCCGGCGCCGCGGCCTGGCAACCCGACTGGTCACCGCGCTTGTCGG
>RFJM01000230.1 GCA_003694905.1 Caldilineae bacterium | reverse complement strand
AGAAGGAGGTGTAGTTGATGGTCAGGACATCAAATAGCCGATCATACTCCTCATCGTCCAGAAGCCGGCCGTAGGCGCTGTAGGAAGTCACGCCGCGGGCGCGCAGTCGTACGGCCAGCCGGCGCTTCAAGAAGGAGGGCTTGTACTGGCTGCAATCCAGACCGCGCTCGCGGCGGATCTTGTCCAGCAGAGCCGCCAGGGCCTGGTCATTGTCGGGCGCTGTCTGCTGCATGAGGCTCACTCAAGGGGCGGGAGAGGTGGTGCCGCGATCGCGGATGCCGAAGACGACGATTTCATCAGTAGGCCGAATAGTAATAATAATCCAGGTTCCTCATCACCTTCAGGGCGTGGCGGGTTGCCAGAAGGGCGAAAACAAGCGAGCCCACGGCCATTCCCACGGCGCTATACGCGTAGCCGACGGTGCGGCTGAGGAGGAACCCGACCAGGACGTTGATCAGCATGGCAGGCGCGATAGACCGCAGGGCCGGAATCGGCCGGGAGAGGGAAAAGAAGAACACGCCGTTGAACAGCCCCACCACCATCAGGTTGTAGCCTACAGCCGCAGCCCAGTAGACAAAGAAGGTGATGGGATTCTTGAAAAAGTCTCGCACGAGCTTGATCTCTTCGTAGCGTCGCAGCCAGGTGACCGCGTAGTAGGTGGCAATGATACTGACAACGGCGATGAGAATCAACAAAAGGATCTGCCGCAGATAGAAGCGGGTGAAGTAGCGATTGTGACCGGCGATATCAAAAGCCTGGAATCGCTTTTGGGTAGGAATGATGATCGAGGCGAATTCATTGATAGTGTACTCCAGCAAGGCGATGCTGAAAACCAGGGAGATGAGTGCCCAGTCCATGCCCAGCTCGTAGGGCGTGCGAAACCAGATGATGTAGGGCAACGGCTGCTCCGATGCCGACCACCCCACCAGACGGTCCAGGTACAGGTAGCCGAAATACAACATGCCGTAGAGGAAATACAGACGTAGCGAATAGTACAGAATAGACCAGGCAGGCAATCGCGCGTCCTTCTGATCTCCGGTGACGGAACGGGCTGCCTTATCAAGCAGGCGATAGCCGTAGGCCGCGACGATCAGGTTCGTGCCCAGGAGCCCCAGTCCGTGCGCGGCATGGATCCCCCAGTCCGTGTAGGTCATCACGACATGCACGATCGCGACGCCTGCCAGCGTGCTCAGCAGGATGGCCAGACGGCGTGTGAGGACATAGAGGATCGAGATAAACAACCACAGCTCGGAGAGCAGGAAGAAGTACATCAGGCTGATCAAGACCATCTCCTGAGTGAAGAAAGGGATGATCAGGTTCAGCACGTAGAAGGCCAGCCCCACCGCCAAGACAAGCCCCGTGCCCAGTCTTATCAACCCGTAGCAGACCTGCTTGGCCAGGATGTGTTGCCCGGCTTCGGAGTAGGACATGCCCTTGCGCCCGATGGCCTGCACGAAACCGCCGGTGACGATGAAACTCATAATGGTGCCGATGGCGACAACCGTAGCCCGTTCCTCGCTGAACTCGAGATAAGCCCACAGGGAGTAGCGCAGCGCCAAGACGGCAATGATCTGCCCTACCATCGGCAGCGCGAACAATGTGCCCCTCAGATAGAACATCAGAAAGCGCTGCAACTTCCGCCACCAGCTCAACTCCTCTATCTCGGGCTCCTTGGGCGGCACGGTCTTGAGGCGCTCGCGGCAGCGGGCGTAGATCTCCTTGGCCAGCACCATAATGCTCCCCTTCACCACATAGCCCGACATGGGTTCCACCCAGCGCACCAGCGGCTTGACGTTGAGCTTCTCCTCGGCGTCTACATCGCGCATGCCGCGGCTCTCCAGCGTCGCGGCCACGGCCCAGAAGTCCACAGGGCTCTCCACCGTCTCAAGGATGAAGTCGACCAGCTCCTCTTTCTCTTTCTCCAGGGGATCGGGGTGCACGATCTCCGGCTCGGGAGTGTAGGCCGGGTTCTCGGGCAATTCGATGCCCTCGGGTAACGCCACATCCTGCGGGGGTGTGCACGCTCGCAAACGCCCGGCACTCGCGGCGACCGCAGGAGCAGCACCTGTGCTTGCCGCACCATCGTTGGGCGACCTACCGCCATTGGTCGGAGGCACGCCCGTCTGAACGGCCGGTGCGGAGGTGCGTGGGGCTGCCGATGGCGGGCGCTCGGCCACGGTTGTGGTGGCAGCCGCTGCTCGCGGAATGTGCCACAGCGTCCGCTGTCTCGCCTCCTCAGCCACCCTGCTATGGCCGTCGGCACCCGCCACGTCATCGGAAGACTCGTCTGGCGGCAGGAAAAGCCTCTCCCATTCATGCATCATGCGGCGGGCAAACTCGACGGTACGCTCCAGGGGGCGGCTGTCGCTGCGCAACAACTCCCGTTCCTCCGCCGGTGTGATGGCAGGGGATTCGGCACGGATCTTCTCGATCTCTTCCCGCCATAGGGCCATCAGTTGGGCATTCTCCTCACGGATGCGATCCCGGTGCTCGCGCTTGTAGGCCGCCCACTTCAAGTAGCTTTCCCGGTAGGCGTCTACCGAGGTCGAGGTAGTAAACTTAGCCAGGATCGTCTCGCGGCACTTGCGGGAAAGACGCTGGCGCAGATCATCATCGGAGAGAAGCTGGATGATACCCTGACCAAAGGCCTCCGGGTCGCGTGGAGGAGTCACCACCCCATGCCCCTCCAGGGCCTCCTTCACCCCACCCACATCCGTGCCCACCACCGGCGTTCCACAGGACATGCTCTCCAGCACGGTAAAGGGGAAGCCCTCCGAGATACTGGAGAGCAGGCTGATGTCTCCCAGGGTGAAGATCTTGGAAGGCTGGCTGTGAAATCCTCCGAAGCGGAACGTCCAGCTATCGATGTCATCTGCGCCGATGTCGCCCGATTCATCGCCCTCACCGGGTCCCAGCCCCAGCTCGCGCACCAGATCGCGGCATTTCTGGACGTAGGGCGGGTCAGCCTTCAGCGAGCCGTAGACGATGACCTTCAGGTTTGGGATCTGTTTGTGTGCGACGGCCACGCCTTTGATCATGGTGATCAGATCTTTGAGGGGAAAGACCCGTGCCGCGGCCACTGCCGTAGGATACTTCCTGAACTCTTCCGGCTTTGGTCCGGGAACGAAGACACCGGGATCAACGCCGTTGTAGATGGTGCGGACCCGCCGCGGATCGCCGCCGAAGGGGATTTCCCAGCGCTGATTGAAATTGGCGCAAGGCGAAAGCTGATCGGCAAAGACGTAGTTGAGCTTGGAGAGCAGGATGGCCAGGTTGATCAGAAATCGCTTTGAGAAAAAGGTGAAATCGGTGGCCGAGACCGCGATGTAACGTTCGCGAGCATAGACGCCGTGATCGGTGATGAGGAAAGGTGTCCCGTACTCGAGCTTCGAATAGATGCTGGCCAGGCCACAGGCGGCGGCAATGGTGGCGTGGGTGACATCCGTCTCCGGCACAGGGCAGGTGAAGACCATCAGCATGTTGTAGAACCAGCGCAGGCAGGTGGTGAGATCAAACACGCTGGGGTACTCATCCGGCCGGAAACGCTCCGGGTGATCCCGGTAGGGCCGCAGCATCTCCTCCTTGAATGCCTCCCACACCGGCCTGGACTTCATGGTGACGTTGTAATCGTACTCCTGAAAATAGCGGAATATTGCCCATACCGTCGGTCCGTAGAGGCGGACATCGGCCTCGGGTTCTTCGAAACCGCGCAGGAAGTGGCGGAACAGGGGCACGAATTGCTCGCGGATCACCGCCTCGGTCGTCGCCTGCTTGCGCAGGAAGAGCTCGGAGAAAGGGATGTGGGGCGGCGCATGGAAGGGCAAGATCCACTCCGCGGGTTCTTCTGCGCCCCACATGGGCACCTGGACGATCCGCGCGATGTTCTCCTTGTCCACCGGGTACTTGGTCCTCACCTGGGGGGTCCCGGTAACGGCAAAGATGAGATAGTCCACTTCCGGGATCTCGTCCACCAGGATCTTGCACCAGGTGGAAACGCCTCCCCCGACGTAGGGGTAGGTGCCTTCGGTCTCGAAGAGGACAGAGGGACGGACGTCCATCTAGGCTGCGCTCATCTCCTGGGTCGCCTGTTCTAGCGTCTCGTACAGGTGGAACAGGCGGTTGGTGCGAGTCAGTTCGAAGACTTTTCTCAGCGTAGGGGTGGGGTTGACCAGGGCAAGCTGTCCGCCCACGGCGGTCATGCGCCGATGCGCCGCTACCAACACGCCCAACCCGGAACTGTCCATGAAGGGGACATCGGTGAGATCGACGATGAGAGATCGTATGCCCTGATCGATGAGTTCTTGCAGGGCGGCCTGCAAGGCCGGTGCGCTGGTCACATCCAGGTCACCGCTGAGTTCGAGAATGGTGCGGGAATCCTCGGTTCGAGTTTTGTAGTCCACGTCGTTCCTCCTGGTGTAAAAGGGACGGGAAGGCACTGCAATGCAGCCGCATTGCGGCCTGGGGTAGGGTCTGGGAACTTTGCGAGGCCGCGCCTGTGGCGGCGGGTTCCGGTGGTTGCCGGTGTGCTCCCGGCCAGGTTCAACAGAGCGTAGGCCCTGCTGTAGGGGGTGATACTCGCTCCACCGGCGTCGCCGGATCATTGCCGGGCGCTCTGGCGGGTGGCAGGCGGGGGCACACTCTGCCCGGCTGCCGCGGCTCGCTCCTCCGCTTCCAGGTAGACGAAGCATCGCGCACAGTCGGGATCTCCATGATGATGGCAACGAACCTCGGGGATGGTCCAGCAAGGGAGGGAAGTCCCGCGCGCGGGACAGGTGCTGCAGGCCAGCGCGGGATCCCCTTTGAAGAGATGGCAGGGCTGGAAGGGGCTGCCCGCGGGGGCGGAGCGCCGCCCCCGTTCAAATATGGCCATCCAGGCATCCACCACGGCGGGGTCGAACTGGCGCCCACGGCGAATCTGGACCTCCGCCATCAGTTTCGAGGGCGGCATGGCGCCTTGGATTGGGTCGGCGGTGGTACTCTCTACGACGAATTCGGCCAGGGCCAGGATACGCGCGCCTGGTGGAATCTCCTCTCCTTTTAGCCCCTGCGGGAATCCCCAGCCGTCGTACCACTCGTGATGGGAGGCGACGATCTCACCCACTGCCCGGCCCTGCGGCAGGAGCTCGAACATGGAAGCGCCGATGGAAGGATGGTGGAAGTCGGCCTGGAAGCCATGCTCCACTTCGACGATGCCGCACATACCCACGTCATGGGCCAGCGCGGCTTCCCGCAGTGCCTGCAGTTGAGCCTCGCTCAATGCCATCTCCCGGCCGATGGCCAGGGCCCAGTCGGTTACGCGGCGATGGTGGGCGGCGGTGTGGGGATAGCGGGCATCCAGGGCGCGGGCCAGGGCGTGTAGCGTGCCGACAAACTGGCGGTTGAAGGCCTCGAACAGACGCACGTTGCCCAACACGAGCTGGATCTGCTCCGCGAAGATAGCGAGCAGGTTGAGACTGTGCTCGGCAGGGGTGGTCCCGGCATCCAGATTGAGCAGCCCCAGCACCCCCAGCACCCGCTCCGCGTCGGTCAGGGGCACGGCGAGCAGCGCGCGGATGCCCAGCGCCGCGGCCTGTTCGAAGTCGGCCAGGTACAGCGACCCCTCCTCCCGGTCCAGCCATTCCAGGAATCCGGCCCCCGGTGTGAGCTCGACGTGATCCAGCAGGCCTTCAGGCAGATCGACGGCCGTGTGCAGGTGAATCACTCCGCTCTCATCCGCAAGACCGATGAAACCCGCCTGGGTGCCGCTGGCCTTTACAGCCAGATCCAGCAGCAGGCGCAAAAATTCGTCCGGCTCGAACGCGGATCGTAGCATCTGCCGGCTCACATCCGAGCGGGCCTCGTCCTCGGCCAGTTGCTCCTGCAGGCGGGCCTGTTCGCGGGCCAGGGCCACGGCATGGGCCAGGGGTTCGGCCGCGGTCTCCATCACCTTGCGCAGACCGCGGCCGGGTTTCTCGCCGATAGGACCCACCTGCACCAGGCCGATCTGGACATCGGCCCGGTGCAAAGGCACAGAGTACAGGACTCCCAGAGGCGTGGATGTCGCGCCCGCAGATGCCAGCTCGGGCGTGCGCGGCAGGTCGAGGGGAAGGCCGGCGGCAACGGCAGAGACACTGTCCGGATACAACTCCTCCGTGGCTTCGATGGCCTCCAGGGCCTGTTCTTCTCTCGCCAGATCCCCCAACGAACCGCCGAGGAAGGCCACGCCTCCATCGGCATGTTGAGACGCCGTCCGTTCTTCGGGAACAGGGCGGCGCAGGCGGGCCAGGAAAAAACGGCCTTCGGGATCATCGGCCAGATAGAGGGCGACCACCGGATGTCTCGTCGCCGCCGCCACCAGATCGAGCAGAGCGTCGAGCCGGGCTTCGTAGCCGGTGTGCCGGGCCAGCACCTCAAACACCCGGGGCCATTCCACCGAGGGATTGCTGAACATTCGTGCCATTACCGTTTCCTCCCTTCAAACAGCTCGCGTTCGTACTCTTCGATGATCTTTCGTTCCACCTCGGGCGAACGATAGATCTGGTAGACCACGGCCGAAGGATCTTCGTAATACACCGACATGTCGTCGTGGAACTGCTGATAGCGCTCCACCCACTCCTGCAATTGCACCTGCAGTTCCGCCCGCTTCAGGGTGTCCACCGCCGTGTCCTCGGGACCGACGAAGATCCGGCGCTCTGTCAAGATGAAGACATAGCGGGTGGGCACGGCCAGCTCCGGTGCTCGCGGATCGAAACGATATTCAACCGGATCGTAGCGGCGCAGAAACTCCTCCCAGGATAGGAAGTACCCGCGTCCCAAGACCTGGGGCAAAGCCTCCTGGTAGCCGACCACGGTCCAGGAGTAGGCCAGATGCTCGCTCTTGATACGATAGAGCGCCCGCGCCAGGGATTCCGGCTCCTGCGGGGGGCCGGGGTCCGCCTGCATGGGTGGCGAGATCAGCGTGAGTCCGGCGATGCCCAGGGCGACGAGACCGGCAGCCAGGCCTACCGAGGGCCTGAGCGCGACACGTCCCATGTGGCCGCCCAGCCGCCGCAGTCCCGACAACAGCAGGGTTATGATGATGTCCAGTTGCAGACCTAAGGCGACCACCGCCAGCAAGGACATGGCGATGCCCACTTTGTCCGGCGACAGCAGGGCCGGGAACCCGGCGAAGAGCGCAAGCATGGCCCACAGGTACAGTCCCATAGCTCGCCGGAACAGGGTGCGAGAGGGGCCGGAAGGACTCAGTAGAAGCCCCAGGCCCAGCAACGACAACCCCATCATCAGAGGCCGCCACAACGGATCGGCTTCGCCCGGGACAAAGAACTGGCGGGCAATATCCAGCGTGCCCTGATGGCGAGGTCGCGCCGTAGCATAAGCCAGCAGCAGGAAGAGATGCCCCAGCAGTGCGGCCGTGCCCAGGCCACCGAGAATCCAGCGGATGCCTCCCCAGCGCCTGTCCCGCCGCCCCAGATGCACCGCCAGGGCCATCATCAGGCCTACACTGGCCAGCAAACCCGCCACCGGATGCAGGATAAATGCCGCTGCCAGACTCTCCACGGT
>RFJM01000229.1 GCA_003694905.1 Caldilineae bacterium | reverse complement strand
GGGTACAGGGCACAAACAACGGCTCGCGGCGTTTCATCGACAGCCGGCCGATGTTGAGGGGATGGAATCCGTCTACATCCTTCTCGATGCTGATGGCGCCCAGGATCTCTTCCTCGTCGATGTGATCGGGTAGCGGCAGCTGTACCAAAATACCATGGACATCGGGGTTGTCGTTGAGGTCCCGCACGACTTTCAGCAGATCCTCCTGGGAAATGTCCGCCGGCAGCTCATACCCAAAGGAGGTAATGCCCACCTCGGCGCAGGCCTTCTTCTTCATGCGCACATACGTCGCCGAGTCCGGGCGATCTCCTACCAGCACGGCGGCCAGTCCGGGGACGCGGCCGTACCTGGCCTTCATTTCTTCGACTTCTTGCTTGATTTCACCACGAATCGTGGCGGCGATGGCCTTCCCATCGATGATTTGTGCAGACACTTGGTCCTCCTTGTTTGACAACAATGCTGACGAATAGCGTTTGTCGGGGCGGCTCGTGGCGGAACAGCCCCGGCTTCCGGCGCTGTTCTTCGAGACGACGTTTCTACCACGAGCTGGGATGGCTGGACGGAAAGGGCCGATTTCGACGCCTCCGTCGTGCGAATTGTATCACAACTTACCGGCAAGGCCCAGCAGCACGGTGCAGCCCTAGACTGCGTCAGGCTCGGCGGCGCCAGGGTAGTGTATCCCAAGTGGCTGGAATTCAATTCGAAGCGGTTTCGGCCCTCGCGGACGTATGAAACCTGCGTTTTGTCTCAGCGTGGGGTTGATCACGCAGAGGTTGTTGCCAGGCAACCCGCTTTACTGCGCCACAAGCCTCGAAACCCCGTGGTGTCGCGTGATACCATGTTCTGAGCGGCCGGGGACGCCAAACCAGGCGGTCTTGGTCCGGCCGGCGGGCATTCGAAGAACTTGAACCCATCAAGATATACTACCGGTCGGCGTCGATCTTGTTGGGCCTCTGATCTGTGGGGTATAATCGCCAGTCGCGCCCCCGATGGCCGGATGTCCGTCCCACCCTTAGGGCGACTATACGTCTCATGAAGTTACAAGACCTGCAAGAGAACTGGAACAAGTTCGGCGAACAGGATCCCCTATGGGGCATCCTGGCCTGGCCTGACAAGTCGCAGAATCGTTGGGAGATCGATGCCTTCTTCGCCACCGGCGTAGCCGAGATCGAAGAAGTGCTCGCCTATCTCGAGCGGCTGGATGTTCAGGTCGCCCGAGAGGCGGCCCTTGACTTCGGCTGCGGGGTCGGGCGGCTGACCCAGGCACTGGCCCCTCACTTTCGGGTCGTGCACGGGGTGGATATCAGCCCAGCCATGCTGGCCCTGGCCGAGCAGTACAACCGCTTTGGCGATCGCTGTCGCTATCACCTGAACGAGGCCGACGATCTCGGTCTCTTCGCAGACGGGAGCTTCGACTTCATCTATTCCAATATCACCTTGCAACATATGCCCCCGCGCTTTGCGCGCGCTTACCTGCTGGAATTCTTGCGGGTACTGCGGCCGGGCGGTGTACTCGTGTTCCAGATTCCCAGCGCGCCGCGGCAGAAATGGCGTTTGCTCTTGCAGCCCCTCAAACCCACGCGCCTGTGGCGGCTCTATCGCAGATTGCGCTACAACGATCGCCCGGTGATGGAGATGTACTGTATCCCGAAAGCGCGCGTTCTGCGCCTGCTGCGAGCGCACGGTGCTCGTGTTGTGGATGTTCAGCCCGATACCAGTGCCGATGCAGCATGGATCAGCTACCGCTACTGTGTGACGCGATGAGGAAAGGAAGCCATGCCTGACAGGACCGTGCGCTACTCTGTGCTTATGCCCGTCTACAACGAGGCCAAGACCCTGCGCACCATCATCTCACAGGTGAGATTGATGGACGGCCTGACTCTGGAGATCTTGCCCATCAGCGGAGACAACAACCCGCGCCAGACCGTCCGCCTGGAACAGGAGATCGTTGCCGTGGATGACGGCTCCACCGATGGAAGCCTGGAGATCCTGCGCGAGGCCGAGGCCGAGGGTCTGCTCAAGCTGGTGGTGCACGAGCGGAACCAGGGCAAGGGAGCAGCCATACGCTCGGCCATCGCCCATGCCAGCGGCGAGATCTTGCTGATCCAGGACGCGGACCTGGAGTACGACCCGCGGGACTACCCGCGGCTGCTGCAGCCCATCCTGGAGGGGCGCACCAAGGTCGTCTACGGCTCCCGGTTTCTGGGCGGGCCGCGCAAGGCCATGCTCTTCCGCAATATGTTGGGCAACAAGCTGCTGACCCTGATCACCAATCTGCTGTACGACTCCATCCTCACCGATATGGAGACCTGCTACAAAGTCTTTCGTCGCGAGGTGCTGGAAGGTGTTCCCCTGCACGCCCGGCGTTTCGAATTGGAACCGGAGATCACGGCCAAGATCCTGAAACGGGGCTATCGCATCTACGAAGTGCCCATCAGCTACACCGGCCGCGAGTACGAAGAGGGCAAGAACATCACCTGGAAGGATGGGTTTCCTGCGATCTGGACTTTGATCAAGTACCGGCTGATGGACTGAGTCGCGTCGCTCATGCTCACGCGTCCGACACCTTCTGCATTCCCTACCCGTGCCGTTGCCTTGCCGGCCTCTTTCAGGCGGCTGCTCGCTCGTGCCGGCCGGCTGGCCCGGAAGCTGTGGCCGTTGTGGTGGCTGGGGCTGGGCTGGTGGCTGCGCGTCCTCTCATTTGGTCGCTTCCCCCTGCGGGAAGACGAGGCCCTGTATGCCTACTGGGCGCGTCTGATCAGTTCCGGAAAGGACCCCATGCTGGAACGGGTGGCAGTGGACAAGCCGCCCTTTTTCATCTACAGTCTGGCGCATCTGTTCACCGCCTTCGGACCGTCCGAAGCGGTGGGCCGCTGGCTAAACGTAGGCTGTTCGATGCTGGCCCTGCTCTTGCTGTGGCTGCTGGCCCGGCGGCTCTACGGCCGGACTACGGCCCACCTGGCGCTGGCCCTCTATGCGATTTCCCCCTTCGCCATCAGCTTCGCCCCCACCCTCTACACCGATCCCATGCTGGTGGCATGGCTGCTGTTGGCCCTGGTATGTGCTGCCTACGGCCTGGGGCTTGCGGCCGGGCTGGCGGCGGGCATGGCCTTTGCCACCAAGCAGAACGCGTTGCTCTTTCTGCCGTTGGTGGTGGCGGTGCTGGCCCTGGCTCGCGCGTGGCGCTGGCCGGGTCGCGTGGGCCGCGCCCTGCCCGAGCCGAGGGGGACAGCCGCCCGCGTGCTGCGCATGGCCGGTTTTGCGGGGGGCTTCGCCTACACTTGGTATAAAGTATGGCAGTGGGATGGATGGCGCATCCTGCCGGCCGAGATCCCCAGCTTCTGGCAGCAGGCGTGGAACAGCTACGGTGGTCTGCACCGCGTGCCGGTGCAGCAATGGGGCGAGCGCGGCCTGGCCTGGTGGGGCGTGGTGCGCTGGTTGGGGGGCTGGCTGCCGGGGACGATGATCTTGCTTGGGCTGGCGGGCCTGGCCCTGGCGGCAGCATTGCGCCGCCGCGGACGGCCCGGAGACGCACGCGGTGCCATCTGGGACAGACTGCTGGGCGGCTTCGTACTCGGCTATCTCGGCCTGCACGTGGTGCTCAGTTTTCAGCCCTGGGATCGTTACCTTTTGGGGCTGGCGCCTGTGCTGGCACTCCTGGCTGCGCGCGGGGTCCTATACGGGCGGCGCGCATTGGGCGAGGGAGGTCTGCGCCGCGGGGTAGCGGCGGCACTGGTGGCATCGACACTGTTGTGGGGAGCCTGGCTGGCCGCGACGGCCCGCATTCCCGTGGGAGGCGACCACGGCGCATATACCGGCATTGACGTGGTCGCTGCCTATCTTCGCACGGCGGTGCCGGCGCAGCGCGGGGTGCTCTATCACCGCTGGTTGGGATGGCACTGGAACTGGTATCTATGGGATGGCCCGCAGGGCCGGGTGTATTGGTCCGATCCCGAGATGCTGGTGACAGACATCCGCCGCAACCCGTACGGCTATCGCCGTTTCATCGTCTTCCCGGCCTGGCACCTCGCCGAAAGGGACCCTGTGGAAGCCGCCCTCCGCGATATCGGCTTTCAGATGCAGGAGCGCCTGCGGGTGCGCGCGGGCGATGAGGTTCGCTTCGTCGTCTTTCAGATCCTGCCCGAGGTCCAACCATGAGGGGCCCCACAGGTGACCGGCGCCGGGATTTTCTGGCCCTGGTGGTGATGGCGGTGGCCGTGCTGCTTCTCTACGGTAAGGTGTTTTTCACCAACCTGGTACCCGCAGCCGGCGATTTTCTCTACTACTTTGTGCCCTATTGGGACTACGTCAACGAGACACTGAGGGCCGGCCGGCTGCCGCTTTGGAATCCCTACCTGTTTGCAGGCGCCCCCCTGCTGGCCAATCCGCAGGCCCAGGTTTTCTATCCCCTGCGCTGGCTTTTTATTCCCTTCGCCGCGGAAAAGGGCATTCTCTACTTCGCGGCATTGCATGCCTGGCTGGCGGGGGTCTTCACCTATATCCTCGCGCGGCGGGGGCTACGCCTCGGCTCGGTGGGGAGCCTGGTGGCAGGGCTCATCTTCGCGCTCAACGGCTGGGTGACGGGGCTGCTGCCTCATCCCGTGCAGTGGGCCGCCGTCCCCTGGTTGCCCGCGGCGCTGCTGCTGTGGGAGATGCGGCCCGCGGTGGGTTCGTGGCACGATCTCTTGCAGCGGCCCGCCCGCCGCTGGCTGGTGGCCATGACCGCCGTTTGGACGCTGACCCTGCTGGCCGGCCACACGCAGATGTTCTACAACCAGGCTGTGATCTTCGCGGCCTGGGCGCTGCTCTCGGCCCTGTCAGGCGCAGGCCGGCGCTACCCGGTTGCCTTTCTTCAGGGCTTGCGGACGGCCGAGTTCCGGCGCCACGTGCTGGCCGAAGTGCGTGCCCTGCTGCTCCTAATGGTCCCCGTCTTTGCACTGGCCCTCCTGGCGGCCGCGTGCCAGGTGCTGCCCACCCTGGAGCTGACCCGCTACTCCTATCGCAGCGGAGGGCTGCCTTTCCGCGACCATGCCGCGCTAAGCCTCCCTCCCTGGCAACTGGGCTTCAGTCTACTCCCCCACTATGGCCGCGACATGGGGCAGGCCCTGGCCAGCGATGCCTACAGTGAATGGCTTGCCTACGTGGGTTTGGTCGGCCTTGTGCTTGCGCTGGTGGGGCTGGCGCACCGTTCGCGGCAGATTCGGCTGCGGCTTGCCGTGCTGACCCTGGGCGGCACTCTGCTGGCCATGGGTGCCTACAATCCGCTCAACTATCTGCTGTACCGGCTGGTGCCGGGCTGGAGCCTGTTTCGTGTACCCGCCCGCTGGCTCGAAGCCGTGGTGCTGGGTCTGGCCCTGCTGGGAGCGCTGGGGACCGAGCACCTGTATGCCGGTCGTCCGCTGCCGCGGGTGCGCGACATGCCGCTGCGCGGCCGGCTGCCGGTCGGCGTTGGCATCACGCTGGCCCTGATATTGGCGGCTACAACCCGACCCAACGCGGCGACCCTGGCGGGCTGGGCCCTGACGTTGCTCATCCTGGCGGGGGTGCTGGCGGCGCGGGCCCGGCTCCGGCGCTGGGGCGTGATCCTGCTGGTGGGCGTGCTCTGGCTGGAGCTCTACGCGGCCAGTTGGGCCCTGCCCGTCCAGCATCCCACTGCGCCCCAGGCCATCCGCTCCTGGCGCACCGCGCCGGCCCGCATCGCCGCCGAGAACCGCCCCGAGTGCAGGACCCTCAGCCTCAGCACCCTTACCTACGACCCCGGTGACCTGTCGGACCTGCGGCTCATCTACGGCTCCTTCCTGGACCGGCAGGCGCTTGACGAGGTCATCGTCGCCACCAAGTCCAAGGAGATCTTGGCTCCCAACCTGGGATTGTTGTTTCGTCTTCCCTCTCTCGACGGATTCGGCGGCGGTGTGTTGCCGACCCGCCTGTTCGTGCGCAGCATGGAGCTCTTCCTTCCTCCCGAGCGGCTGGTAGCGGATGGCCGCCTGCGCGAGCAACTGCACGAAGTGCCCGACGCACGGCTGCTCTCCTTGCTGGGCGTGTGCTACGTGATTGCCGACAAGACCTTCGATGTGTGGCATGACGATGTGTACTACGACCTGGCGTTTGGCGAGTTCCTGACATCCTCCCGGCCCGAGCTGACGTTATCTGCCCTGCCCGCGTTTCCGGTCACGTCCGTCGGTTTGGTCACCTATCTGGACGGTGGCGCAGACCTGCCCGACGGTACGCCCGTCGCCGAACTGGTGGCCGAATCGCGGCAGGGCGAGATCATCCGCCGGCCCATTCGCGCCGGCATGGAGACAGCAGCCGGGCCCGACCATAGCCCCGGCCTGGCCCATACACGAGATCTTCCCCATGTGCGCTGGCGATTCAATGCACCCGGCCAGGACACCATCGCCGCACTACCGCTTCCCACGCCCATGCGTCTGGCCCGCATCTCGCTGCGCCTGCTCGACCCCGACGTCAGGCTGTTCGTACGCGGACTTGCCTTGCAAGATGGGATCAGCGGTGCTCATGCTACGATCCCCGTTTCCCGGCACCCCTGGCGGCGCATTCATTCGGGCGATGTCAAGATCTATCGCAATGACGGCGTGATGGCCGTGGCCAGCGTCATCCCCTTTGGCGAGGTCAGCCCCGACGACGGTGCTACACTGGCCACACTGCGCGACCCCGCCTTTGACCCGCGCGAGAGGGTCCTGCTGGCGGATGGTCCCGTGGTCGCGGAGGGTGGCAGAGGTGATGCCACGGTAGAAGTCCTCAGCCCGGAGCATATCCGCGTCCGCGCACGGGCGAACGCAGCCGCGATCCTGTTGGTGGCCAATGCCTGGTATCCGGGCTGGCATGCTACCGTGGACGGGGAACCCGCCGTCGTCCGCCGGGCCGACCTGCTGCTCCAGGCGATAGCCATTCCGGCCGGCCAACACGAGGTGGACCTGCGTTTTGTCCCCGTCTCACTCCTGCTGGGCGAGGTCCTGTCCTTGCTGACCCTTGTGCTGCTGATCCTATTGTTCTTCTGGCGCGACGGCGCGGTGCTCTCATGGCGCCGGCGTGGCGATACCCCGCGGTCGGCAACTCAGGAGAGGACCAGTTCCGGCCCTCGTACGGCAAAGTCCGGTCCCCGATCCAGCTCCCAGGGATAGATGATCCAGCGGTCGGTAATGGCTGCGTAGAAATCGGGTTCACGCTCGGGGAAGCGGGATCGCGCGGGTTTATAGTGCAGCACACAGGTTTTGGGCTGCCCTCCCGCGGCTTCCACACGGCCGCGCACCGTGTTGATGGTGCGGCCGCTGTCCCAGACATCGTCCACGACAAGTACCCGGCGTCCTCGTAGCAGTGTATCGCTCGGGAACTGGGAGAAGGTGGGCCAGGCCAGCGTGTCGATACCGGGGTCCTTGGGGAACTCCACCGAGGCCACCAGCACGTCCTTGATGTCCAAAGATTCGGCCAGCATGCCGCCGGGGATGATGCCCCCGCGCGTGATGAGTAGCATGATGTCGAACTGGCCGGCAACCTGCGGCAGCAGGCGGTCGATCAAGGCCTCGACATCCTGCCAGGACAGCTCTTCTCTGGGTGTGGCCTGCATAGTGTCTCCTGACGGATACTGCAAAAGAGGGAAGAAGCGATGGGACGCGCCGCGGGGTGTGGGTGGATATCGCCGGAGGTGCCTCAGCGCTGATGATTCGGATCGCGGCGCCGGGGATTCAGTTGGGCCAGCCGTGCGCCGATGAACCCGGCCAGGAGGGTGAGAGCCAGGGTGAGGAGCGTGCCCACGGCCGGGCCGGAGATCAGCGCCGACCCCAGCACGCCCAGGCCCAACCCGATCAGGAGCCCCGCCACCAGGTGGGAGCGGCGAACAGGTCGCAGGGCGAGGAAGGCACCCCAGGCGCTGCCCACCCCCAGCATGACCTTCATCACCGCGCTGAAAGTGGCGATAGCCTGGACGTCGGCGATGGTTTGGGCGGGACTGAAGGCGATGACCATGCCGATGATGACGCCCAGGCCGAGGATGCTGAAAAGCAGGCCGGCCACGATGCCGAAGATGATTCGTGCCCAGGGGATGGCCATCAATGTCGTCTCACCTTCTGGGCCACGGCCAGTTTGATCTTGAGATCGGCCACGGTGGCATCACCGGTGTGTTCTTGCACCTGGTCGAAGTCTTCTAGATGTTGCTTGAGTTCAGCGTCGGCTTTGTCTTTGCGCCGCGCCTGCTCGTACAGTTTCAGGGCTTCGTCGTGCTCGCCCTGCAGCCAGGTGGCCAGGGCCTGGTTGTAGCGCGCCCGCAGGTAGTCCTCGTCCAATTCGAGACAGCGGGCCAGGTCTGCCTGGGCCTGTTCCAGGTCACCCAGCAGGATGTTGAGATAGCCGCGGTTGTTGTGCACTTCGGCATACTCGGGATCCAGCTCGATGACGCGGCTGAAGGCACGATGGGAATCCTGCAGGCGGTCGGCAAAGTAGTAGAGGTAGCCCAAGGAGGCGAAGACTTCCGGGTCTTCGCTGCCGGCTGCGACGGCTTTCTCGAGGGTTTCGATGGCGGGCTCTGTCTTGTTGGCGCGGTAGTAGGTGAAACCCAGCGCGGCCAGGTACTCGTGGTTATCGGGTTCCGCGGCCAACGCCTGTTTGAGATTGGCCTCGGCCTGGGGGAGCAGTCCTGCATCGCTCTGCATGGCGCCCAGGCGATAGCGGGGCACGGGGTCTTTGGGATCCAGTTCGATGGCGCGTTTGAAGGCCCGCATGGCATCGCGGGGCTGGTCCAGGGCGAGGTAGGCCATGCCCAGGGCGGTTTGCACGACGGCGGTCTCGGGCAAGGTGGGGGCCAGACGACGCATGGCACGCCGGGCGGCCTTCAGGTCTTCGGCGGCTGCGGCGACGATCTGATCGAGTTCGGTCTGGTAACTGGTTACGCTCATGTCGGTTTGCGTTCGTGTTATGTAACAGGCTGAGGAGTGAGTGTGGAGCTACAGGGGAACAGGCGGCGCGGTCGCCTGTGGTATTCGGCCTAACAGTCGGCCAGGGATTCAGAGGGAGGCGGCTGACGGTCGTACAGGCCGCGCAGGTCATTGAGCCGGATACGAATGACGTCCCAGAACATCTGCCAGGTATCTTTGATGGGATGGACACGGCTGTCGGCATCGAAATACCAGTTGATAGGGACCTCGGCCACCCGTGCTCCTTCCTTGATGGCGACATAAAGGGCTTCGACGTCGAACGTCCAGCCCGTGATGGTCTGGCGGGCAAAGACACGGCGGGCGACATCGCGTCTGAACATCTTGAAGCCGCACTGGGTATCGTGGAAACCCGGAATGGCCAGCACGCGCACGATCAGATTGAAGACGCGGCCCATGATGTGACGGTACTCGGGCTCGTTGTAGCGGACGGCGCCGGGGGCCTCACGACTTGCGATGGCCACATCGTAGCCGTCCAGTTGCGGGGGCAGGAACTTTTCGACCTCGGCGATGGGCATGGAGAGGTCAGAATCACAGATGAAGAGGTACTCGCCGCGGCCTTGCATCATGCCGGCATACACAGCAGCGCCTTTGCCCTTGGCGCTGTGCAGGACGCGCACATTGGATGAACGAGCCGCAAAGGATTCCGCGATCTCGGTGGTACGATCGGTGCTGCCGTTTTCCACGACCAACACCTCCACCTCGTAGGGCACGGTCTCCATCCAGGCCAGGATTTGTTCCAGGGAGCGAGGGAGACGCTTCTCTTCGTTGTAGGCGGGTATGATGATGCTGAGCAAGGGATGTTGGGAGTTGGTGGAAGGGGCGGACATAGGTCACATAACCAGCAGGCCGGCGAGAGCACCGGTAAGGGCGCCGGCCACGGTGCCGAGGAGATTTACGAGATCGTTGTCCAGCCAGAGGATACCGCGGCGGTAGACGGTGCCGGTACCGCAGGTGTGGATGGACCGTTCGGTGAGGGCATGGCAGCGCGGGCAGTAGCGCTGATGTTGGAGGGTAGCGCCGAGGAGGGAGTCGAAGAGGGAGCCTGTCAGGCCGGCCACGGCGCACAGGGGAATAACGAACCAGTCTTGCAGGAACCACTCACCGGTGGTGAGGAGGGAGGCGAGCTGGATGAGGACGAAGGCGCTGAGGCCGAGGAAGAGGCCACCCCCCAGGCTGGCTGCCAGCCCGTAGCGACTGACGGCGCCCGACCTGCCTGCCGGCACAGGTTGTCCGGTCGTGAGCAGGCGAGGTGGTTGGGGGGAGAGGACGCCGAGCTCGGTGGCCCAGGTGTCGGCCGTGGCGGCGCTGATGGCGCCCAGGTAGGCCAACGCCAGGGAAGGATACCAGGGACTTTGCCGTGTGACAATTCCGGCGAGGATGGCTAAGAGGGCCGCGAGGCCGCCGTTGGCCAGGGTCTGGCGGAAATCGCGGCGGCCGTCTTTCGCTGCGGTGGCCAGTAGGGCGCTTTTGTGTTCGCGGCGAAAGAAGGAGAGCAGGGTGCTGCTGAGGAAGAAGGCGATGAGCACGCCGGCCCAGGTGGGACCACCCAGACCGAAGACGAAGCCGCCGACGAGGGTGGCACCAAGTACGCCGCCGGGGCGCAGTGCTCCCCGCCGTTGGGCAACCAGCCCCACGACAGCAGCCAGGAGGAAGCCCAGGGCCAGTGAGATGGCAGGGGAGAAGGACATGGTCGGGTTCAGCCGAGGATCAGGTGGAGCAGGCTGCGCAGGACCAGCAGCCCAACGCCCTGCAAGACCAGGGCGCCTCCCCAGAGCATGTAGGCTGCGGGCCGCCACCGTTCGTAAAAGGCGTAGCCCACGAGGGTATTGAAGAAGCCAATGAGAAGGGTGATGGAGGGAAGGAAAAAGAGGGCTCGCCGCGGGCTGATGCGGTCGGGCAGGCCGCGGGCGTCGAAATGGATGGGGATGTCCGGCGGCAGGGCCGGAT
>RFJM01000228.1 GCA_003694905.1 Caldilineae bacterium | reverse complement strand
GTCCCCCAGATGCCCGAGGCCAGCACGATGGGCGACGGCAGCGTCAGGTCCAGAAACCGAGTGGTCAGATCGGCCATGGTCTTGTCATTCCTGAGCCTGCAGGTACGATAGCACGCGGCGATATTGCCCGGCATCCAGATGCCCGGCCTCGTGTAGCAGGGCAAGTAGTGTGGAGAAGCGGTATGCGGCATGCAGCCGAACACCCGCCCGAGCCAGATTCTCCACCCCGCCCTGTTCCCTGTCGATGAGCACCGCGGCGTCGGTCACTTCCAGGCCGGCCTCGCGCAGCGTCTCGATGCTGCGGATGAGACTCCCCGCCGTTGTGACCAGATCCTCGATCACCACCACTCGTTCGCCGGGCTCGAACGCCCCCTCGATGGCCTGGGCCCGGCCGTATTGCTTCACCTCTTTGCGGGGATAGATAAGGGGCAGGGAAGTTTCCAGGCTGACTGCGGTAGCGATGGGGAGGGCGGCATAGGGTACGCCCGCGATACGGTCTGCGCGTACGCGGTCCAACAGCTGAGCATAGACGCGCGCGGCCAGCCCCAGGGTTTGCGCATCGCTGACCAGCAGGCGCAGATCGACATAAACGGGCGAATGCAGGCCCGAGGCCAGGGTGAAATCGCCAAAGCGGATACAGTCCAGCCGGTGCAGGCGTAGGGCCAGCTCGCGCAGCAGGGGGGATACTTCGCCTGGGGTAGTCGCAGCCGGAGGCGTGAGTAGCTGCCGGCCGTAGGCCAGGGCTGCCTCGCGATGATCTTCGGCCAGGGCCACCCCGCGCGAGACGTTGACGAGCACACCCCGGCCATCCTGCCGGCAGCCTGCCCGCAGGGCCTGCGTGGCATCGCCACCCTGTGCGCCCACGCCGGGCACCAGGAACCAGGCATCCGGTGCCTCGGCCCGCACCTCGGCCAGGGCGCGCGGGTAAGTCGCGCCCACCACCAGCCCCACGTTGCCCCGGCCCCAGCCCGCAGCCATCGCCGCCAGGTGCCTGTACAACGGCCGTCCTCGGCTGCTCAGGCCCTGCAGTTCGGCGGCACCGGGGTTGGACGTGTGGCAAAGGACGAATACGTAGCGGTCGCCGTAGTCGGTGAAGGGCCGGACGCTGTCCCCGCCCAGGTAGGGACTGAGCGTGACCGCGTCCACATCCCAGACCTCAAAACACGCCCGCGCGTAGGCTGCCGCCGTCGAACCGATGTCCCCCCGCTTGGCATCCAGGATCACCGGGATCTCGTCGGGGATCAGGGCCAATGTCTGTTGCAGGACTTCGTAGCCCCGGCTGCCCAGGGCTTCGTAAAAGGCGATGTTGGGTTTGTAGCAGGCGACGATGTCGGCCGTGCTCCGGATGATGGCCCGGTTCCAGTCCAGGAGGTCGGCGTAACGGTGCGGGAGTCGCGCCGGGTCGGGGTCAAGACCAACGCAGAGGGGTGGCCGTCCCGCGTCCAGCAGGGCTTCCAGTTTGCTCAGAAAACGGTTGGACATCAGAACACCTTGCGGCCAAGCAGCAGAAGGGGCGCACCCATGTGCGCCCCTGAGTCGGGTTCGTCGACAGGCGCGTGTCGGCTGGGCCGAGGACTCGGCCGCCGCCATCAGTAGAGGAACATGGGCTTGCCCTGGACGTGCGCCACCTTGGGCCGATATTCGTTGATGTCGTAGAACTCGTCGACATCAACCCGTTTCACACCACGGGTGGTGTAGTCCGCAGCCACATGGGTGTAGCGGCCCTCGCGCAGCGCTACCATGCGCCCGGTGATGCCTCGGGTCGCCAGATCCACGGCCATCGCGCCGTAGTTGGCGGCCACGATCCGGTCCAGCGCATCCGGTGCACCGGAGCGCATCAGGTAAGCCAGTTGTTGGTAGATGATGTTTTGGCCGGTGATCTTCTTGATCGTCTGCGCGGTGATGTAGCCGATACCGCCCAGCTTGCGATGGCCGTAGGCATCCTCCTCGCCGGTTTCGATAACGTCGCCGTCGATCATGGTAGCCCCTTCGGAGATGGTCATGATGGCGTAGTTGCTGGGGTTCTCGGCCTTGTCCTTGAGCAGAAGATCGGCCAGCTTGTGGATGTCGAAGGGCACCTCGGAGATGATGGCGCGATCCACCTGCGCGCAGTAGGCGCTGATCAGTGAAGTCTCCCCGGAGTTGCGGCCGAAAAGCTCGACCACACCGATGCGCTCGTGCGAGCCGACCGCGGTGCGCAGGTTGGTGATCAACTCCACCGATCGCGTGACCGCGGTACTGAAGCCGATGCAGTAGTCGGTGCCGAAGACATCGTTGTCCATGGTCTTGGGAATAGACACCACGGGGAAGCCTTCGTTGTGGATGCGAGCACCGTAGCTGAGGGTGTCGTCGCCGCCGATGGGGATGAGTACGTCGACTTCGAGCTGTTCCAGCGTCTGCAAGACCTTGGCCGTGGCGTCGATGTTGCCCTTTTCGTTACGGGGGAAGTCATCCTCGTTGAGGAAATCGGGCAGCGTACCGGGTTTGACATTGCTGGGATGGGTTCGGGACGTATGCAGGAAGGTGCCGCCGGTGCGATCGATGGTCCGCACGGCCATGCGGTCCAGCTCCATCACCCATTTGCCCCAGCTTGTGGGATCGTCATGGTTGTAGTTGAGTGGGCCGGCCCAACCGCGGCGGAAACCGATCACACGCCAGCCTTCGTCGATAGCGCGATTCACGACCTGTTTGATGGTGGGGTTGAGGCCAGGGACGTCACCACCACCGGTGAGTATGGCCAGAGTCTTTTTCCTTGCCATGATTACCTCGTTGCTTTTTTGAATGTTACAGGAAGTGGTTTGATGGATTTGGAAATGACGGTCGGATGGGCAGTCTGCCCCTTCGGGGTTGGCGGCTGTGTCACCACGAATTGTACGCAAGATGCATGCACATGATTCGTGGTCGGATGTGCGTTTTCCCGTGAGGGTCAACTCCAAACAGGGCGACTACCGTAGCGCGTAGTGTCGCGTTGCTTCTTTGCAGCGCTCCTGAGTCCTGCCACCGGCGCTGAGAGGCACTGTCATCCGGCCTTACCCGGCACCGGCACACTTCATTTATATACGATTTTTTCCGGTTTGACCAGCCTTCTGAAGGCACTGCGGCTGTCCCGATTCGGGGCGGATCGCAGGATGCAGCGCAGCAATCCGCGGCCGCAAAACACGCACCCTCCGTACCGGCCGACAGGGCTGCCGGCCGCGTACGGTCGGGGGCGACAGGTGCACCGGTCTCGGCTCAGGCCTTGCCGAGGACCGCGGCCAGAAGGGCCATGCGGATGAACATGCCGTTCTCCATCTGGCGGAAGTAAGCCGCCCGCGGATCCTGATCCACTGCGTAGGAGATCTCACCGACTCGGGGCAAGGGGTGCATCAGCGCCATCTTGGGCTTGGCCATCTTCATCAGTTCGGGATCAACGGTGTAATAGTCCTTCACCTGGTCATATAGGGCCAGATCCGAGAAGCGCTCCTTTTGAACTCGCGTGACATAAAGAACGTCCACATCGGAGATCACCTCATGGACGTCTTCGACCTCTACCGCCTTGAGACCGCGGGCCTTGACTTCCGCAACCATGTCTTCAGGCAGGCGCAGGATCGGGGGAGAGACAAAATAGAACTCGGTGTTGTAGCGGCTCAGCAGGCGGGTTAGACTATGAACCGTGCGCCCGTACTTGAGATCTCCCACCATGGCCACCTTGAGCCCATCCAGACGTCCCAGTTCCTTGCGGATGGTGTAGAGGTCCAACAGGGCCTGGGTGGGATGCTCGCCAATGCCATCGCCGGCATTGATGATGGGTTTGGCCGCGTAGTCGGCGGCGATCTGCGCTGCACCCACCTCGGGATGCCGCAACACGATGATATCGGCGTAACATTCCAACGTGCGGATGGTGTCGGGCAGGGACTCGCCCTTGGAGACCGAGGAGTAGTGTACTTCGTTGATGGGGATGACGCGGCCGCCCAGGCGCACCATGGCGGCCATAAAGGACGACGCGGTGCGGGTGCTGGGCTCGTAGAAGAGATTCGCCAGCACTTTGCCGCTGAGCATGTCGGCCGAGCCGAAGCGCCTGACCAGTGTCTCCATCTCGTCGGCGACGCCGAAGATGTAGGTGAGCTTTTCAGGACTGAATTGCCGGACGGAGATGATGTCCTGGCCGAAGAAGCCGTTGTTCATGTTGTCGGACGGCTGCGCTGTGCGCAGCGCATGGGGTTTAGGAGTACCGTTTTGTGACATCTCTAGCACCTGTTGAGAATGGGAAGGAATTGACGTCGGAGAAAGAGGAGGATTAAATGTAGGAGCAAGGAGGAGAGCTTTCAGGCATTGGGTTGGGGGGAGGCATCGAGTG
>RFJM01000005.1 GCA_003694905.1 Caldilineae bacterium | reverse complement strand
CGGCGGTGCTCGACGACATGCTGCGCACGAACAAAGCCTTTCTGCCACAATTCTGGCAATGATGCGCGACCGCGCCGGTCATCCTCCCGCCCCCTCCATCTTTCTTCTGCCGACCATGCAAACCAATCCCTTTCTGCAGAAACTGGGCTTCGCGGCCCGAGACCGTGTCGTCATCTTCCATGCCGACGACATCGGCATGTGCCATGCCTCCTACCAGGCCTACGTCGACTTGGTCGAAGCAGGCTTGATCTCGGCTGCCTCGACCATGGTACCCTGCTCCTGGTTCCCCGCCGTAGCTGCCTTTTGCCGCCACCAGAGCGACGACACCGGCGTGGACATGGGGGTACACATCACCCTCACCAGCGAATGGGACGCCTATCGCTGGAGACCGCTGGTCGCCACCGACCCTGAAGCCGGCCTCATCGACGACGAGGGCTATCTGTACCGCGACGAAAGCACCGTGCAAGAGCGCGCACAGGCCGAATGGGTGGCATACGAAATGGAAGCCCAGCTTAAACGCGCTCTGGAAGCGGGAATCGATGTGACCCATCTGGACTCCCACATGGGCGCGGTCTTCCATCCCCGTTTCATCGATACCTATCTCGATCTGGCCCGGCGCTATCGCCTGCCCGCCCTGCTGCTGCGCCGTGACGAAGCCGGCCTGCAGGCCATGGGCTACGATCCTGCTACAGCGGCCCAACTGGCGGCGCGCATCCGCGCCTGCGCCGAAGAAGGGCTCGTCCTGATGGACGAAATCGTGATGATGCCCCTGGACCACGGCAGGGAGCGAATGCAGCGGGTGGAGCAAGCCCTCAAGGCGCTTCCCCCAGGTCTCACCTACTTCATCGTTCATCCCGCGCAAGACACACCCGAACTGCGCGCCCTTGCGCCCGACTGGCCGGCGCGCGTGGCCGATTTCGAGGTCTTTCGCAGTGAAGCGCTACGTACTGTTCTGCGCAACACCGGCATCTACACCCTGGGCATGCGAGTCCTGCGGGATCACCTCCGGCAAGCCTCCGATTCACTCCCTCCTCAGGCCGGAACGGCGTAGCCCCAGCAAGAGTGCAGAAGCAACATGCCAAGCCTGCGTTATTTTCTCGGAGTCGACATTGGCGGCACCAAAAGCCATGCCCTTATTGCAGACGAGACGGGACGGGCGACGGGTTTCGGCCGAGGCGGGCCGGGCAATCACGAAGCGGTTGGCTGGGAGGGCTTTCGCGATGTACTTCAGGGGATTGTCGATGAAGCCCTGGTACAGGCCGGCGTGCCGAAACAGGCCATAAGCGCGGCTGGCTTTGGCATTGCCGGCTACGACTGGCCGTCCGAGCGCGCACCCATGGAAGAGGTCATCGCCACCCTCGGTCTCGATGCCTCTTTCGAGCTGGTCAACGACGCCATGTTGGGGGTGCTGGCAGGCACCTCGGAAGGCTGGGGGGTAGGCCTTTCGGCGGGGACCAGCAACAACTGCTGGGGGCGGGACCGCCAGGGCCGAGTGGGCCGGGTCACGGGCGCGGGCGCCCAGATGGGCGAGTACGGTGGCGCAATTGAGCTTGTGCAACGCGCCGTCCACATGGTGGCCCGCGAATGGACGCGGCGAGGCCCACCCACCCGTCTTACCCAGGCATTCATCGGGCGCACCGGCGCCCTGAACATCGCCGACCTGCTGGAAGGGCTGGTTCTTGGCCGCTACCACCTCTCCGCCGCTGACGCGCCGCTGGTATTCGCCACGGCCGCAGCCGGCGACCCCGTTGCCATCGAAACCGTGCGCTGGGCAGGTCACGAGCTGGGCAGCCTGGCCGTAGGAGTCATTCGCCAACTCGGTCTTGAGCAGACCTCTGTCGAAGTCGTGCTGGCGGGCAGCCTGTTTGGCGGCAGCCCCCTCCTCATCGAAGCCACGGCCGAGACGATCCACTCCGTTGCTCCGCGCGCCCGCCTTGTCAAACTGACGGCCCCACCCGTTGTCGGCGGCGTGCTCCTGGCCATGGAAACCCTGAACCTTCCCAAGCAGCGCATTCGCCCCCGGCTCATCACCAGTACCCTCGCCCTCATTAGCGACGACCGGGATTGAGGCCCTCCACCTGCCCTGACCACATCCTCAAGATCCGTCCCGGTCGTTGAGATTTTCTTACCATCCCTGACGAAAGGAGCTCCACATGTCTGAACTTGCAGTCTTGGGCGGGCAACCTACCCGCACCGAACCCTATCCCCCCTGGCCCGAATTCGATGATCGGGATCTCCAGGCCGTGATAACAGTCGTTAAGTCTCGACGCTGGGGTGGCTATCCCTATCCGGGTCCCGAAACCGAAGCTTTCCTGCAGGGCTTCCTTGAGCTTCAAGGCGGTCGCTACGCTGTCGCCGCGGCCAACGGTACGGTTACCCTGGAAGTCGCCTGCCGCGCCGCCGGTATCGGCTGGGGCGACGAAGTGATCATTCCCGCTTATACCTTTCAGGCCACCGCAGCCGCTCCCCTCGCCGCCGGCGCCATCCCCGTCATCGTCGACGTCGATCCCAACACCTACTGCATCGACCCCGCCGCCGTCGAGGCAGCCATCACCGAGCGAACGCGTGCCGTCATTCCCGTTCATCTCGGTTCCCAGATGGCCGACATGGATGCCATCATGGACATTGCCGAGCGTCATGACCTTATCGTCATCGAGGATGCTGCCCATGCACATGGCGCGCGCTGGCGCGGCCATGGGGCCGGTACCATCGGGCATTTCGGCTCCTTCAGCCTGCAATCTTCGAAAATCCTCACCACCGGCGAGGGGGGCGTGCTTATCTGCCGAGACGAGACGTTCCGTGATCGCGCTGCCAGCATCATTGATTGCGGCCGGCCCCACGGCACGGTAGGGGAGGTGTTCACACTAGGCTACAACTACCGCATGAGCGAATTGCATGCCGCCCTGGCGAGGGTTGCGCTCGAACGATTCCCCGAGCAAATAGCGCAACGGGAGGCAATGGCGGCTTACATGGATGAAGCGCTGACCGAGATCCCGGGCGTTCGGCCCCTTCCCCGCGATCCCAGACACACGACCCGCTCGTTCTACCGCTATGTGCTGGCACTAGACCCGGATGTCTTTGGCGCGGAACGTGACGCGGTCGCTTACGCCCTTATCAAAGAGGGAATCCCGGCAGAAACGGGCTATCCCCCCATGCACCGATACGACCTGTTTCAGCCGCTGCTGTCGCAACTACCCGTCGCCTGCGCCTTTCCCGAGAGATTCCGCTTCGAGGAGATGCACTTCCCGGTGGCCGAGCGGGCATGCTTGCGTGAAGCGTTGTGGTTCGATGAGTGCGTTTTCCGCGCCGGACCCAAGGGCGTCGAGGATGCCGTTGCGGCCCTGGCCAAGATCCAGCGGCATGCCGCCGAACTGCAGGACGCCGCGGACCGACTGCGACGCGAGTTCGACATCTGACAGGGAACGCTGCCGTG
>RFJM01000025.1 GCA_003694905.1 Caldilineae bacterium | reverse complement strand
GGTGGGGATGGGTGAGGTAGGCTGGCGCCGGGCGCATCGGACAATGTCCGGTCATTCAAGTCTACCACAAGATTGCTCATGCTCCGCCGTTTGGTGACGGTGGGTACGCGTTACCTGGACATTCGCATGGGGTTGCCTTAGGTAGACACAACAGGGGCAGCGCCCCCCGGAAAAAAGGCGGGCTGACCCGACCAGACGACTAATGACCGTTTCAGCTTGCCAAGCCGTGCTATATCGCTGCGTTGCACCGACGGGCTCGAAAGCCCGCCCTACATGCAGCCAGGCCCGAAAAGCTGAAACCCCGGCGCGCGTCTCGTTGGCCGACACCGCAGATGCGGGCGCGCTCCCCCGCAGCGACGCGATGTCTTATTTCGCCATTCTCTGCCATGCTGGTAGAATGACCGCCTATGAGACAGGCTTGCCGACATGATCGCCTCTATTCCGTTTCTCGTCGCGGCTTACGAGCGGGCGCGCAGGAGCAATGAACATGAACAAAGGACTGTTGCTGGGCCTTGGCGCCTATGTGTCCTGGGGACTACTGCCGGTCTACTGGAAAGCGCTGGCAGTCGTGCCTTCGTCCGAGATCATCCTGCACCGGGTGCTATGGTCGGTCGTTTTCCTGGCCGCGATTCTCACCTGGCAGCACAACTGGCGCTGGATACGCCCTGTCCTACGCGCGCCGCAGACGATGTTGATCCTCCTGGTAGCGGCTCTGTTGCTGGCCATAAACTGGACCACCTACATCTGGGCGGTGAATGCGGGTTTTGTGGTGGAATCGAGTCTGGGCTACTTCATCGCGCCCCTGGTGAATGTGGTTTTGGGTGTGCTGCTGCTGCGAGAACGGCTGCGACCGGGCCAATGGGTGGCGGTGGGGCTGGCCACCCTTGGGGTGCTCTATCTCACACTGGGGTATGGATCGCTGCCCTGGATCGGTCTGACGCTGGCGTTCACCTTTGGGCTCTACGGCTATCTGCAGAAGAAGGTGCGATTGGCGTCGCTGGAAAGCCTCATGGTCGAGGTGACCTACCTTTCGCTGCCGGCTCTGGCTCTGCTTTTGTGGCGCGAGAGCAATGGCGAAGCGGTTTTCCTCAACACCACGGCGTGGATCAATCTGCTGTTGCTGGCGGCGGGTGCAGCTACCGCGCTACCGCTGCTCTTCTTCGGTGCCGCGGCGCGGCTGATTCCTCTCAGTACCATGGGCTTGTTGCAGTACGTCGCCCCCACCCTCCAATTCCTTTTGGGCGTCTTTGTCTATGCCGAGACCTTTACAACCGAGCGTTTCATCGGCTTCTGCATCATCTGGCTGGCCCTGCTCGTCTATACCGTCGAGAACGCCGGGCACCGGAGGGCCGCGCGCCTGCAGGCCCGAGAAGGGCAGGGCGCAGCCTGAAGAGACCGCGGGCAATGACCTGGTGATCAGGTAGCCGGCCCCGGATTCTCATTCAGGGCGTTGGCGAAGCCGATGGCCACCATGCAGAGCCCCACAAAGATCCACAGCAGCGACGTCATGTGGGGATAGGTCAGGTTGAAGAGATAATGATCGAAGACTCCTGCTGCCAGCAACCCAACCATGGCGCCCAGCCCGCCCAGCATCAGCGCTTCCAGCACGGGATCCTGCCTGGTATGACGCAAGCCGCGCACAAGCGCGTTGAGAAAAAGTGCCATGGTGAACAGGAATATGGCCACGCCCACCAGCCCCATCTCTTCGGCCATGAGCAGATAGAGGGAAGACACGCCGATGTAGAGATCGATCTCGGGAGCGCCGGTGAACCCCACCCCCAGTACGGGATAACGACTGATCAGGGTGAGGGCATCGCGATATTCGCCCAAACGCATCTGCGTGGCCCGGTCCTGAAGCGCGAAGCCTTCCAGCATGTGCTGGATGTAATCCTGGGTAAAAGGCAAGAACAGGAAGAACAGCCCGGCCACGATGCCCAGTGCCAGTAGCTTGCGATAGCGCAATGCGCCGATCGCGGCCATGCCGATGACGAAACCCAGCATCGACCCGCGGGAGATGGTGAGATAAAGGGCTATGACATCCAGCAAAATCATGAGCGCCACCCAACGCCGACGGAACAGAGGGCGATCGCTCACCAGTTGGGGCAGGGTGAATAATCCCACCAGGATGAGCAGTCCGCCAAAGACGTTGGGATCGATGCTGGTGCCGATGGCGCGCATCAGATCGTTAGGATCGTCGTTGACAAAGCGCAAAGCGCCGAAACCGCCGGGATATCCCACTCGCGCCAGACGGTTCAGGATCCAGACCGTCGCTTCCTGAGGCAGCACGTAGAAGAGGATGCCCAGGGCAGCGGCGCCGGCTCCACACAGCATTAGCAACTGCGCCATGAAATGCAGCTGGTTGCGTTCGCGGATCACGTTGATCACGACGAAGAAGAGGGTGATGCTCAGCACCATTTCCATGAATTGGCGCAGGTTATTGGAGGTGGGACGGGCATGCTGCAGGCCCATGACAAAGGTGAACGCGGCCATGCCCAGGAAGAGGAGCACCGCCCCGCCGATGGGGGTCATCTCCAGTCGCGTCTCCTCTCGCAACATGTATCGCAGCGCCCAGACGCCGAAGGTCGCAAAGATGGCCAGGTCCAGAAAGCTGGGCGTAAAGCCGATCTTGAAAGGCATGGTGGCGAAGGGAAGGAGGGTACTCACGCCGATGATGCCCGCCAGACCCCACATGGGCGAACGCAGTACGAGCCACCCCCCCAGCGCGCTTACCGCCAGGGCCAAAGCGATGGTGGGCCCGGCTACCCCTACCACAAGGCCAACGGCCAGACCGCTGGCCGTCAACAGCAGCAAGATACCCCGGCGTTGGTGTCGGGGATCGGGGTGGACCAGAAGAGTTTGGAAACGGGAGATGGCAGCTTGAAACATGAGACCAATTGCTCAAGACCCTATTCTACGACCCTTCCCGCTCAGACGACAAACGGGGGAAGCAGCACGGGCTATGGCGATGCCTTTCTACTCTCCGTTGCCTCGCATACGCATACCTGAAATCCAGGGAGGTCATGGCGACCGCCACCTGCGAGACAGGTCGTAGCGGCGTGGGGATACAGGCCTTGTCTACTTTGTAGCCATTTTGTAGCCACCGAACGGGTATAAGGAGGTAACCTTCCCAGACGACAGCGCGCTACCGGCCTCACGCTGCACCTATGTCCGCACCACAACTGCCCGCTGTCAACCAATCACAGTCCGGCCGAGCAAACCGCCGGAGCCGCTCGCGGACAGGTGCGCAAACAAGCATCCCGGAGCCTCAGACATGCGCCCATCTCCGGTCACAGGACACTACGTCAGCTCTTTCCTGGTGCGGTTGCAGTGGGTAAGGACCGATGAGGAAGAGCCGCTATCGCATCTCTATGGAGAGGTCGAGCATATTCAAAGCGGAGAGCGGTGGGTCGTGCGCGACCTGGCACAATTGGCCGCGCTGATCGAACAGAAGCTGCTGGCCATCAGTCGTGAAGAGCCGCCTGACCCGGACTGAGCCCTTCGCATGCGACCGGGCTGCTACTCGTCCAGCATGGCCAGCAATTCTTCGTACTCTTCGTCCTTGATGGTAAACCAGTTTTCGCGCTGGGGGAACTCTCGGTTTGTCACTTCTTTGACGTACTGCTTGAGACCGTTCAAGATCACTTCGCCTGCGTTGCCGTAGACCTTGGCCATGCGGGGTTTGAACTTAGGGTAGAGCCCGAACATGTCATGGAAAATCAGCAACTGGCCGTGGGCGTGGGGTCCCGAGCCCAGGCTCATGATCAGGCAGTCCTTGGCCCGTTCGGTGATGATCTTGGTCACCCGGTCGGGCACCATCTCCAGCAAGATGGCAAAAGCGCCGGCCTCTTCCACCAGCTTGGCATCGTCGATGATTTTCTTGGCCTGACGCGCACCCTTGCCCTGGACGCGGAACCCGCCTAGCGCCGCCACACTCTGCGGCGTCAGCCCCAGATGACCGATGGCGGGGATACCGGCGTTGACGATGGCGCGAATGCGCTCGGCCATCTCACCGCCCCCTTCCAGCTTGATGGCATCGCAGTTGGCTTCGGCCATAAAGCGGCCGGCATTGCGAATGGCAGTTTCATTGCTGGGCTGATAGCTCATATAGGGCATATCGCCCACCAGAAAAGCCGTAGGTGCTCCACGGCGAACGGCCTGGGTGTGTCGGATCATATCCTCCATGGTTACCGGCAGCGTGCCGTCATAACCCAACATCGTCATGCCCAGACTATCGCCAACCAGAATCATGTCCACACCGGCCTGCTCCTGAAAATAGGCGGTCGGGTAGTCATAGCAGGTGAGCCAGGTGATGGGTTCACCACGGGCGGCCTTGTCGAACAGGTCGCGGATAGTGACTTTCTTGCGCTCGCTCACTGTGTCCTCCTGTTGATAGCGTGGAAGCGGAACCGGGGGATGGTCTGAACCAGGAAGAGGCATTGTCGTCCACAGGATGGTACTGCGTTCTCGCGGTTTCGTCAACCACCGATCAGGTCGAAGCTGCCTCTTACCTTGGGAGAATTACAGCGGCTGTCAAGCCCGGCAGGAGAGGCCGACCTCGTCCCCTACAAGCCCAGCACACTGTAGAGACTGAGATCCCCCTCCCGTCCATCCGCGTGAAACTGTTCCAGCACCCGCAGGCCCGCGGCCGCGGCCCACTGCTCCACCTCGGCCTCCTCGACCTGATGCACATACCGCAGCCCGCGGCCTTCCTTTTTCCAGTCCAGCAGATAATCCCCCGGCTCCACGTCTTCGGGGCGTAACCCGATCTCCGACCAGGAAACCAACTTACGGCGCATGCGCTCGCTATGAAGAAAGCGCCAGTTGGAGAGGATCAGCACACCACCGGGCCGCAGGCAGCGGCTCGCGGCCCGCACCAGCTCCCCTCGCGCGACATGACCGGGAATGTGATGCAGCACGGCCAGCGCCGTAACCACATGAAAGCTTGCCTGATAGACTGCATCCCAACCCGGCCGGTCGATCTCCTCTTGGCGGAAGCGTACCTGCGCCGTCCCCGCGAAGTCGGAGCGTCCCCGCGCGATCTCGACGAGAGCAGCGCTACCATCCAGACCCAGGTACTCCACCCCCGGCACATGCCGGCTCAGGAAGAGGGCGAAACGGCCGTTCCCACACCCAAGGTCCAGCACCTGACAGCCCGGCGAGAAGTAGGTTATAATGCGATGCCAGCCTGCCTGTTCGCCATAGCGCGTGGCCGCAAAAGCTGCAGCAAAGCGCTCGTAGAACTCTCGGTTGATTTGAAGCAAACGTTGGCGAATCGACTCATCCATGGCAGATGTATGGCGTTTACGACGCCGGCAGGCGCAACCCTCCTCCGAAGACGCCCTCCATTCTACCATGCCCACCCTCACCCTTTCGAAATGGTCTAATGCCGAAGGCCGGGTCTTACAGGTTGACACCGACGAAACGGTGTTGCTGGAGATCCTGGAGCGGCTGGCCGCGCAACCCGAACTGAGCAACGAAACCTATCTTCGCATCGTGAACGGCTACGCGCGCGAGACAGGGCGTCATTTCTCCAAGAGCGAGCTGTTGGACGGCTACCGGCAATTGGTGCGGGCAGGCAAGTTCCCCGAAAGCCGGAAGCTGTACCAATGCCTGTTGCGCAAACCGGTACGCACCCACTCCGGCGTGGCGCCGGTGACCGTACTGACCAAGCCCTATCCCTGTCCCGGTCGCTGTATCTTCTGCCCCACCTTTGACATCATGCCCAAGAGCTATGTGCCGGATGAGCCGGGGTCCCTGCGCGCCTTGCAAAACGATTTCGACCCCTGGGCCCAGACCCGCTCCCGGCTACGTAGCTTCCAGGCCACCGGCCACAGCGCGGGCAAGGTCGAACTGTTGATCCTGGGCGGCACCTGGTCGGCGTACCCGCGAGACTATCGCGAATGGTTCGTGCAACGTTGCTTTGACGCCATGAACGGCTGCGACTCCCACTCGCTGCGCGAAGCCCAGCGTCTGAACGAGACGGCCCCCCATCGCAATGTGGGCCTGGTCATCGAGACCCGACCGGACGCGGTAACCCCGCGCGAGGTCGCACACCTGCGCTATCTGGGCGTCACCAAAGTTCAGCTCGGCCTGCAAAGCCTGGATGACCGCATCCTGGCCCTTAACAAGCGCGGGCACACCGTCGAAGACATGCGCCGCGCCGTCCGCATGCTACGCGGGGCCGGCTTCAAGATCGTACTGCACTGGATGGCCAACCTCTACGGCGACACACCGGAGAGCGACTACGAAGACTTTCTGCGTCTGTGGTCGGATCCCGCCATCCGACCCGATGAACTCAAGATCTACCCCTGCTCACTGCTAAAGGAGACCGAACTCTACCGGGAATACTACCTCAAGGGGCTCTATCGTCCGTACAGCGAAGAAGAACTCATAGCGCTCATCGCCCGGTGCAAAACCCATGTCCCCCCTTACTGCCGCATCAACCGCATCTTCCGAGACATCCCTTCGCCCAACATCGTCGAGGGCAACAAGAAGACCAATCTGCGCCAGCTCGTGCAGCGCTACATGCGCGAGCACGGCATGACCTGTCGCTGTTTGCGCTGTCGCGAAGTACGCAGGCAGGCGGTCGCACCACACCATCTAAGGCTTCAGATCCTTCCCTACGAAACGGACATCAATCGCGAATACTTTATCAGCTATGTTACACCCGATGACAGGGTGGCCGGCTTTCTGCGCCTGTCGTTGCCCGACTCGCCCGAGGTCGTACCCATCGATGAGATCAGCCATGCGGCAATGATCCGCGAGGTGCACGTTTACGGCCCGGCCCTAGACATCGGGCGGGACAGCAGGGGTGAAGCTCAGCATACGGGCTTGGGCACCCGCCTGGTTGCCGAAGCCAAGCGCATCGCCTATGCCGAAGGCTTCCGGGAACTGGCTGTCATTGCGGCCATCGGTACGCGGGATTACTACCGCCGGCTGGGTTTCGAGCTGGGCGAGCTGTATATGACCACCCCCCTCTC
>RFJM01000227.1 GCA_003694905.1 Caldilineae bacterium | reverse complement strand
GTCTCGGCCAGGATGCTTCCCGCCAGGACGTCCTCTTCTCCCTGCCCAAAGGCGGCGCGCAGCCGTCCCTGACTGTTGGTTTCTGCCAGCCCTAGCTTGGCGTTGCGTCGGCGCAGCAGGCCTGCCACCACGCTGCCGAGCGTCTCCTCGTCCACGCCGTAGATCCAGTGGCCCAACTTCTCGCGGATTTCGCGCTCGACGGGTTCGATGAGTGCACGGGCCTCGGCCTCGGTGGCGCCGCGGGCTCCGATGCGGATGTCGGCCCGGCCCATGTGGGCCGCCAGTCCTACCGTCGGGTTGCCGCTCGTCATGAGATGGCCGATTTTATCGTCGATGCTGCTCTCGCCTATGCCGGCGGTGTGCAGAACCCGGGTGACGATGACACCTCGCCGGGCGCCCAGCTTTTCTTGCAGATAGGGCAGCACGTGGTCGGCCATCATCCGTTTCATCTCTCGAGGCACACCCGGCATGCAGATGATGGCGCCCTGTTCGGTTTCGACGATGAAGCCAGGCGCCGTACCGATGGGGTTGCTCAACATCAGCGCGCCCTGGGGCAGGTAGGTCTGGCGCAGGTTGTTCTCGCCCACCTTGCGGCCCCAACGGGCGAACTGTTGCTCCAGGTGGCGAACGATCTCGGGCCTTTGCTCCAGGGGGCGACCCGTGGCGTCGGCTACGGCCTCCCGCGTGATGTCATCCACGGTGGGGCCGAGACCACCCGTGACAATGATGATATCGGAGCGCTCCAGACCCTGCCGCAGTACGTCGGCCAGACGCTGACGATTGTCGCCGACGGTGGTTTTGTAATAGAGATTGAGGCCCACATCCCGGACCTGGCGGGCGATGTAGGCGGCATTGGTGTCGACGATTTCTCCCAGAAGGAGCTCGGTGCCTGTGGTGACGATTTCTGCTTTCATGGTGGTGGAGTGGTCGGGGATGTCGGCGTAGCAAGACGGTAGGCGCTCAAGCCGCTCGCGTCCTGTAGTATTGCTCGATGGTCTCCTGGTAGATAGCGATCAGACGAGGGGTGAGGGAAGAGAGGCTGTAGCTGCGTGCGCGAGTGCGGCCGGCTTCGCCCAGGCGACGGGCAAGCTCCGGCATTCGTGCCAGTTCCAGGAGGGCTGCTGCGAACGCCTCCTCTTCCTCAGGCACAAGTACGCCCTCCACGCGGTGGTCCAGGTACTCCCGCAGAGCGGCGCAATCAACCGCGACCACCGGCAGGCCCGCGGCCATGGCTTCCAGCACTGCCATGCTCATGGACTCGGTCTGGGCGGGGTAGAGGAATACGTCGGCCCGGAGAAGCTCGCCGGGTGCATCGCAGAAAGGTACCGGCCCGGCCAGTTCGACCCTCGCGCTCAAGTCCATCCGGCCGATCTCGGCCTGCAACGCCTCTCGCTCGCTGCCCTCGCCGACGATGCGCAGGTGCAGACGAGGCTCTTCGGCCGCAGCCAGGGCGAAGGCCCGCAGCAAGAAATGGAGGTTCTTCTCGGGTACGAGTCGCCCCAGATAGAGAAGCTGCACGCGCTCGGGATCGGAGAGGGGAGGACGGCGGGGCCCTGAGAACGGACTCAGGTCAACCGGGTAGCGCAGCACGTGGACGGGTCTGTCGACCTTGTAGGTATGGTACAGCTCGTCACGAATGCGGAGGGATGGCGCGATGATGCAGTGCACTTTCTGCGCGTAGTCGGCGACTATCCGCCGCGTGATGGTCTTGAACAGCTCGACATCGAACCCGAAGTACTGGGTGTATTCGTGATAGATGGTGTGGAAGGTGAATACGATGGGGATGCCTTCGGTGCGGCTGAAGTTGAGGGCTTCGCTGCCGACGATGAAGGGATGGTGGGTATGGATGATGTCGAGCTTGAGTTTGGGCACCAGCCAGGTGATCTGTGGTGCTACCACGACGGGAAAGGTGTACTCGACGCCGGTTGGCAGGGGCAACGCGGGATATCGGAAGACAAAGGGCTCTTCGTCTCGATAGCCCTTGCTGTCGGGAGCGAAGATGGATACGAAATGCCCGGCCTGCTGCAGGCCCTGCCGAAACAGGGCTATGGAACGCACAACCCCGTTGATAACGGGCCGGTAGGCGTTGCAGAACATGCCGATACGCATAGATGCTCCCGAACGGGCGGCGGTGCACCGCTCTCTCGTTTGCCGTCCGCTTCAAGCGGTGAGCTGCGCGTAGGTCTGGATGTTGCGCAGCCGCTTGAGAACCTGCTTGTCCTCCTCGTCCTGCGCTTCCTTGGCCTCCAGGGACTGGATGGACTGCTGCAGCAAGTCCAAGAAGCGTTCGTTGACGAGTTCCTTGCGCGCCCGCAGCATCTTCTGCATCTCATCCGGCGACTCGGCTGTCAACAGGAGGTTAAGTAATACGACCTCCTCCGGGACGACCTCGCGCACGACTTTATGGATGGTGTCCTTCACAGCCGTCAGGCGCTCGGCCGCGGCGTCGGCGCCATCTGCCTTCGCCTTCGCGATATTGGCCTCGAGTAGATACATCAGATTCTGATCTAGATAAGGCATGTGCTGCCTGACCGCCTCTTCCAGGTTTTCAGCGCTGAGGATATGCTGCAGGATCTGCGCGTAGTTTTGCATGGTTTCGGCTTCGGCCGCTCGAACCGACTCCACGATCTGCAGGATGCGCTCCCGCTTGTTCTCCAGGTCTTCCTTTTCCGCGCCCTCGGCTGCCTCGATACGCTCGGTGAGTTGGCTGAAGAAGGTGTAGTCGAGCAGGGGAACTGTAGCGACGGCGATGGCTTCCGCCTCGTCCAAATCGCCCTCGACAATGGCCTCCAACACCTCGCTGCGCCGAGGCCGCTTCCCCAGCTTCTCGACGGCCTGCCGCTGCTTCTGGATGCGGGCGCCCACCTCGGTCAGGGGGATAAGTTTCTCGCGCAGGGTCTGGACTTGCTGGAGGGTCTTTTCATCGCCGCCGGCCTCAGCCGAGTAGATGACCTGCGCCAGCAGAGTGAAGAAGTCCTCGTCCAGATACTCGCGGTTGTTTTGGACCGCCGCGGTAAAGGCGATGTCATCGTTCATTAGACGAAGGAGTTCGGAGACCAGCTCCATCTTGCGTCGGCTGGCCGCCAGCATCTCGGGCGTGATGCCGTCGAAGCTGTAGATCTTTTCCACCAGGCTGTCGAGGGTGAGAAATTGCTGGGGATTGAGCATGTAGCCGCGGCGCTTTTCGGAGGGCAGGCTGTCCAGCAGGGCGCGGGTCATGTCGCCGATGAGCTGCTGGCGCCTGGTTTCGCTCAGGCGCATCTGCTCCGGCACGTAGACGCCCAGGAACTCGTGCTCGGGATCATGGTACAAGATGGGCGTGGCGACATAATTGACATTGCGGCAGCTCGGACACTGGCTGGCGTTCAGTTCCCCGCTTAGCAAGAGGGTCTTGAGTTCTGGTACCTGGCCCACGTCGATGACATTGACGATGGGCGTCTGATAGGAGAACCCACAGTGAGGACAGTTGATGGTGATACCTTGTCGACTATTCATGAGATTCCTTGTTGATTTGCGGATAGATAGTTTGGGATGATTTATCCAGCACCCTTGGTCCGCATTGATTCACAGACACGTTGAAATGGCTCCGTTTGCCGAGTTCGCTGGAGGCGCTGAACACAACCACATAGTTTATCACCTTTCTTCCTTCAGGACCTAACCGGCCGATACACGTAGCGCGTTTTGTCTTTGCGCTGGCCGGGGTGAGCGCCCCCGAGGAAAAGCCGCGGCCACACCCAACCGGACAGCCACGCGCCGTTTCGCTTGCCGGCCGTATTACTGCTGCCTGGCACCGGCGGCAGGCGAGAAAGTCTGACCTACGGGTCGTCCCCATCTCGTCCGCACCCGTCTCTCGTGCAGAGGCCGGTCGCCGGGCCCATTCTGCAGCCATGCGAAGTGAAGGCGAGACGAGCCCGGTCTATGCTGCCACAGTTTGCTGCCCACCCTTTTTCACCTGCTTGCCCCACGCTGCCGCCGGACCGAGAAAAGCGCGGATGAGAGAAGGGGGCGGGCCATATGGGCGTCGGATAATGCCTTGGCCCGCCCATCTGTTGCTCTAGCCCATGTAGGGATAGCGCCAATCTTTGGGCGGCACCATGTTTTCCTTGATGGTGCGCACGGTCATCCAGCGTAGCAGATTGAGCGCGCTCCCCGCCTTGTCATTGGTGCCCGAGGCGCGTCCGCCACCGAAGGGCTGCTGGCCGACCACGGCGCCCGTCGGCTTGTCGTTGATGTAGAAGTTTCCGGCAGCATCGCGCAGCGCGTCCGACATCTTGACGATGGCTTCGCGATCCTGCGCGAAGATGGCGCCGGTGAGAGCATATGGCGAAGTGGTATCGCAAAGCTCCAGGGCTTCGTCCAGCTTGTCGTCGTCGTAGACGTAGACCGTGAGCACCGGGCCGAAGATCTCCTCACACATGGTCTTGGTGCGGGGGTCCGTCGTCACGATGGTGGTGGGCTCGATAAACCAGCCCTTGGAATCGTCGTAGCCCCCACCGGTGATGATCTCGCAGCTGGGATCGGCCTTGGCGTGCTCGATGTAGGCGGTGATGCTTTGGAATGCGCCCCGGTCGATCACCGCACACATGAAGTTGGAGAAATCGGTCGGCGGCCCCATCTTGATCTTCGCGACTTCGGCCACGTACTTCTCCTTGAAGGCTGGCCAGAGGGAGCGCGGTACATAGAGCCGGGAGGCAGCCGAACACTTCTGGCCCTGGTATTCGAAGGCGCCGCGCACGGTGGCCGTCACCAGTTCGTCGAGATCGGCGCTGGCGTGCGCGAAGATGAAGTCCTTCCCCCCGGTCTCGCCGACGATACGCGGGTAGTACTTCTTTTCGTGGATGGTCTCGCCAACCTTGCGCCACATGGTCTGGAAGACGGCCGTGGAGCCGGTGAAGTGAATGCCCGCCAGATCGGGGCTGCTCAGGGCCGGGTCACCCACCTGCCGGCCGGGACCGGGCACGAAATTGATGATGCCGGGGGGTAGACCCGCAGCGTGGAGCAACTGCATGACGTAGTAGGCCGAGAGCACGGCGCTGGACGCGGGCTTCCACAATACGACGTTCCCCACCATCGCCGGTGCCGTGGGCAGATTGGCTCCGATGGAGGTGAAGTTGAAGGGCGTAACCGCGAACACGAAGCCTTCCAATGGCCGGTATTCCACCCGGTTCCACACCCCTCGCGAGGACATGGGCTGGTCGGCCATGATCTGCGCCATGTAGTGGACATTGAAGCGCCAGAAATCGATGACTTCGCAGGCCGAATCGATTTCAGCCTGGTGCGCGGTCTTGGACTGGCCCAGCATGGTGGCGGCGTTCAATGTGGCCCGCCAGGGCCCGGAGAGCAAGTCGGCAGCCTTCAGGAAGATGGACACCCGGTGCTCCCAGGGCATCTCTGCCCATGCTTTACGCGCGGCCAAGGCCGCGTCGATGGCCATCTTCACCTCTCGCTCCCCTGCTTTGTGATAGACCCCCAGCTTGAGACTGTGGTCGTGCGGCGCCCGAATCTCGGCCAGGTCGCCTGTGCGGACCTCTTCGCCCCCGATGTAGAGGGGAACCTCGACCTCTTCGCCCGCCATTTTCTCCAGCATTGCCTGGAGTTCTGCCCGCTCGGGGCTGCCGGGGGCATAGTCGAGGACAGGCTCGTTATACGGCCGTGGAACTTTGAAATAGGCATTCGTCATGATTGGACTCTCCTGTTGAGCGTGAAGACAACTTACTCAAAGTTGACTGGTATCTTCCCAGCCTTCCAGTTGTTTTAGATAGGCCGGGTCTTGATAACGTTTCAGATCGAAGGCGGAGGCATACTCTGGAAGTTCCCCCTTGGTGACGTGCAAGGCCAGCAGTTCGCCCGCGGCGGCCGCAGCCATCAGGCCGTAGCCGGAGAGGGCGCCGATGACGTAAGCGCCGTCCACGGGCAGGGGACAGATGAGGGGACGGTTCTCGCGCGTCTTGGTGTAGTAGCCTCCGTCCACGATGGGTTTGGGCATCCGCTCGAGATACACTTTTAGTCCGGGAACCAGCCTGGTCATGCCCCGCACCACGACTTCGTAATAGTCCGGATCGATGGGTACGGGCAGCACCGGAGGCATCGGGTCGAGATGATAGGGCCAGAGCATCAGGACCATGGGGCTGTCTTCCCCGCCCTCGGGCCGAAAGTGTATGGCCGGCGGAAACTCATCCAGCAACCAGAGCGTTTCCTCCGATTCCGCCCACATCTCCCGCTCTTCCTCCGACCAGACCAGATGCTGGGGATCGGTCCATATCACCATGGGGGCATCACGCGGGATCACACCCAAATGATCGCGGAAATTGACCTTGAGATGTCGCTCGCAGAACACCGGCAATTCGACATCCAGGTACCGGGCAACATCGGCAACAAAGGGTCCCGCGGCATCGACAAAGCAACGCGTGGTCACGATTGTTGTTTCACCTGCGGTTTCGATGACCACGCCGCTTACACCGATGCCGTCCACCTCTACACCCGCAACGTGACCTTCCAGCAATCTCGTGCCGGCGGCCTGGGCCTTTTCCAGCAAGACCATGCCGAATTGCTGGCCGCTGAGCCAACCACAGCGCCGAGCGTGTAACACGGCCAGGGTGTCTTCGGCCAGATAGGGGAAGTGCCGCCGGATCATGGCCGGATTGAGGATCAGGTCGACGCCGTCGGGCTGGTTGTGGAAGTCGTGAGGGACGGCAGGATGGTAGGGGGGATCCTGCGGTCGACCCTCGTGAAGTCGCATCGCCCCGGCACCCAACGCGGCCCCCTCTTCTGCAGCCCGCCGCAGAGCCTCGACGCCTTCAGGCCGGGCCGTAGCGTAGACGTAGCCCCGCCGATTCAGCAAGAAGCGGTTGCCGCAGGCATCGGCCAGCTCTTCCATCAGGTCGATGCTACGGTTCATGAACCGGACCATGGCGTCATCCGGCCCCGGCCACCAGTTGCGATAGGCCTCGGTGGATTTGTCGCTGGTCAGACTCATGGGCGGCCGCTCGTCTACCAGAAGCACATCTCCCACGCCCTCTCGCACGGCGAGGTGATAGGCCGCCGCGATACCTGCGATTCCTGCGCCACAGATGACTACATCGGCATGCATGTTGGCCACGGTGTGTTCTCCTTTCGCTGGGTACTGACCTTAGTATACACCGGACGGCGCCTTCGCGCTCAATCCGTGCGCCCCCAGATGTCACCCACGGTGAAACCGTCCGGGAAGGGATCGGTTGGGTCCACGACATATTGGGCGATGCCCGTGATCCACGCCTGGCCGGTAAGGGTGGGCACGACCGCGCGGTAAGGGCCTACCTGTGTCTCTTCTACCAGGCGCCCGGTGAAGATGGTGCCCAGAATGCCTTCGTGGTGGAAATCCTCATGCAGCCCCAATTGCCCCTTGGCGTACAGGGCCGCCATCTTGGCGCAGGTACCCGTCCCGCAGGGGGAGCGGTCGAGTACACCCGTCCACGTCTCCGGCCGCTCCCAGTCCAGGTCGCCGGTCGAGACGGTAACCGCGTTCTTGCGGTGGGCGCGGGGATGACTGGGTGGCCCCGACAGCTGGGCGATGGTGACGCCCTCGATTTCCGGGTTTTCGGGGTGTTGTACCGGAAGCTGTTCGCGAGCGGCCGCTTTGATCATCTCACTGACGCGCACGATGTCGGCACCCTCATCAGGCGTCAGTCTGAATCCCAGGGGCTCGGCTTCGGCAATCACATAGAACATGCCGCCCCAGGCCACATCCACCGTCACCGTGCCCAAGGTGGGCACCTCGATGGGAGTATCCAGATAGACCGCGAAGGCGGGTACGTTGCGGAAGGTGACGCTTTTGACCTTGCCGTTTTCGCACTCGGCCCTGATACGGATCAGGCCGGCCGGAGCCTCCAGCGTCAGCTCGGTCACCGGCTCCTGCATGGGCAGCATACCCGTCTCCAGGAGGACGGTAACCACGCAGATGGTGTTTGTTCCCGACATGGGCGGGTATTCGACAGGCTCCATGATGATGAAGCCGGCGTCGGCGTCGGGATGCGTGGGCGGCATAATCACGTTGCAGCACATGGCGGGGTAGCCGCGCGGCTCGTGCAGCATACGCTTACGCAGGTCATCGCCGTGCTCCTTAAGATATTTCATCTTCTCAAACATGGTTTTGCCCGGCACATCGAGCACACCACCGGTGATAACGCGGCCCGGTTCGCCGGCCGCGTGGGCATCGACGGCCGTGATCATCCTGGCGATACGCATAGGGTCATCCTTGTGAGCGATGGCGGATCTTTGGAAACGACGAGACGAGAGCCGAGCTACGGCCGGCTCCTCGCCCCCGCATTGTGCGACAGAGAGTAGACCGTTTGCAAGTCTCAAAGGGAACGTGGGAGAAATCTTGTAAAACCGCGCGGGGCTGAAACAAGACTGCCCCTCGGAGACCGTAGCAGTTTGGTTGACAGGTGGTGATTCGGCCTGCCGGCGCGAAGGCTGGAAAGCCCGTCCTGCATCTGACGTAGCTTTACGAGGTGGCATCGTCCGGACGCCGAGAGCGGCCAGATGTGACCAACGACCGGGTTGATATGCCCTCGCCTGAGTGTGTTTCAGTGGGGGCAACTGGGGGGCGGCGTTCCCCCGGAAATCCGCGGCCACAGCTAACCGGACAACCACGCACTGCTTCAGGTTGCCCGGCCGTGCTGCGTGGCCCGGTATCCGGACAGGCTGGAAGGCCCGTCCTACATGCAGCCCTGGCCGAAAAGCTGACACCGTGGCAGCCGCGCGTCCCGTTGGCCGGGGCCGCGGATGCGAGGCGCTCCCCGCATCCCCCTGCACCCCCTGTAAGGTCCGTTCATAGCGAG
>RFJM01000226.1 GCA_003694905.1 Caldilineae bacterium | reverse complement strand
CGCCGCTCACTCAACCTCTCTCAACGCACGGGCCTCACGGGGGGTGCGGGGGCGCCCCCGCATCCGCAGCCCCGGCCGCCCCAAAATTGAAATGCACCCCTCACGTTACCGCTGTTGCCCGTCGGCCCAAAAGTGCACTAAAATGACATTGTTCCTCCTTCTCGGCATTACCTCACCTCTCGTTTCATTCTCCATGAGCAAACACAAGCACTATCTCATCGACATGGACGGCGTGCTGGTGCGGGGCAGCACGCTGATCCCGGGTGCCGATCGCTTCATCGCCTCGCTGGTGGAAAAGGGTATCGAGTATCTGGTGCTCACCAATAATCCGCTGCGCACGCCGCGTGATCTCGCCCACCGCCTGCAGACCATCGGTCTCGATATTCCCCCGGAGCGCATCTTCACCTCGGCGCTGGCAACCGCCCGCTTCCTCCAGAGCCAACGTCCGAACGGGACCGCTTTTGTCATCGGCGAAAGTGGGCTTACCGAAGCCATTCATGAGGTGGGTTACATCATCACCGATATCGACCCCGATTATGTAGTGCTCGGGGAGACGGAATCTTATAACTACGACTTGCTCACAAAAGCCGTGCGCCTGGTTGCGGCCGGTGCCCGCTTCATCGCCACCAATCCCGATGCTTCGGGGCCCAGCGAACACGGCATCGTCCCCGGCTGTGGTTCCACAGCGGCCCTCATCGAACACGCCACAGGCAAGGCCCCGTTTTTCGTGGGCAAGCCCAATCCTTACATGATGCGGGCCGCGCTCAATTATCTGGACGTGCATTCCGAGGACACCGTGATGGTGGGTGACAATATGAAAACCGATATCATTGCGGGTATCGAAAGCGGTATGGAGACCGTTCTGGTCTTGAGTGGCATCACGCGGCCGGAGGATGTGGACCAGTTCCCCTATCGGCCTTCCCGTATCGTTGAGTCCGTCGCCGAGCTGGAGGTGTGAGATGTCAGTATCGTATGGTCTGATCTTCGACGTCGATGGTGTCATTGCCGACACCGAAGCCGTCAATGCGCGGGCATCCATCAAGGTTTTTTCCGAGCTGTTCGGCGTGGAGGGTGTCCGCCGGCAGGATTTCGAGGCCGGGCTGGGTCGCGGGGCCGAGGCCTACATTCTGGCCGCGGCTGAAGTGCATGGTCTGACACTGAGCGAGGAACAGGTTGCCGCCGCCACTGCAGCGCGGCAGGCGAATTTTCTGGCCATTCTGGAACAGGAGCCCCTGCCGCCCTTCCCCGGGGTGCTGAACCTGATGGAAGCCGCGCTGGCCCATCCCGAATGGGCCGTTGCCATAGCCACCAGCAGCACGCGGCAGAAGTCGGAGGCCGTGTTAAAGGCAGCGGGTGTGCCGTATACACGCATGGTCTACATCTGCGGCGATGACGTGACCCGCAAGAAGCCCGATCCCCAACTGTTCCTGCTGGCGTGTGAACGCCTCGGCCTGTCTCCCCGCCGGTGCGTTGTGATCGAGGACGCGCCCAATGGCGTACAGGCCGCGCTGGCTGCAGGCTGTCGTTGCGTCGCCGTCACCAATTCGACCGACGCCGACCGCCTGGCCGCGGCCCATCTGGTTGTATCTAGCTTGGAGGAACTGGATCTCGCGCGCTTGCACGACCTGTTGCACGGCTGATGCCCGGCATGTGATTCGGTTGCCCTTGCCGGGTGTTGCCGGGAAATACGTGACTTCTGCTACTCCTTGGCCGGTAGTGCACCGGCTTCCTCACCCGGCTTGGTCCGTGCTATGGTGACTTCTCCCGTCCACGGCGAGGGATGGGCAGCGGCGGTTGTTTGTGTGGTTGCCTCGGCTATCGCGGCCGGGGCCTCCTGGTCCTCTGTCAGTTCCTCCCCTTCCGGTGGGGCCTGGGCTTGCGGCTCGGGTTCAGGCGAAATCGCCAGGGGGAAAGGCTCTTGCAAGAGTATACGGGCATGGAAGTAGCTGAACCAGAGTTGCAACGTGGCAATGGTCGGGGTGGCAACGAAAGCCCCCAGGATACCGAACTGGAAGGTAAAGGCAGCCACGCCCACTAGCACCAGCGCGGGATGGATGCCCACGCTCTGGCCCAGGATGCGGGGCACCAGGAACAGGTTCTCTACCTGCTGGATGCCGATGTAGAAGACAATGGTGACCAGCATGATGGTGAGATGCGAGGTCTCGGGATAATTCGTCGAGCCCTGAAGCAGAGCCAGAAGCAAAGCGGGCAGCGCTGCCAGGACCGGCCCCAGGTTCGGAATGACTTCGAGCACGCCCGAGAGCACGCCCAAGGCCAGGGCTCCCGGCACGCCGATAATACTGAGTCCCAGCCACACCGCCACGCCCACACTGGCGCTGAGTATGATCTGGCCCCGGAAGAAAGCGTTCCAGATCACACCGGTGCGACGCCATAGCTCGCGCCACTCGGCCTGGTAGGCAGGCGGCGCGAAGGACTCGACCCGAGCCCCGATCTTGGGAAGATCGTTGGCGATGTAGAAGGTAAGCAGGATCAGCAATAGGCCGCTGATCAACGAACCGAGGAAGCGGCCAATCACGCTGGTGGCCACCACCGTGGCAAAGCTGACCACCTGCATGGTAGAGGTGATCACGTCGCGGACGATGTTGGCCAGGTTCGTAGCCGAAGGCAACAGCGATTGCGTTTCCGGCCTGGCCAGTTCCAGGGCTACTTCTCGGTAGAAAGGCGTCAGGTCCACCTGATAACTCAGGAATGTGAAGCCGGGGAAGGTCTGGGGAAGTTGCTGCACCCAGCGGATCAGGCTGTCG
>RFJM01000225.1 GCA_003694905.1 Caldilineae bacterium | reverse complement strand
ATCCACCGTCACGTCGGGATAGAACTTCTTGAAGCGCTCGATGGAGTCCCGGTAGATCTTCTGCTCCGTCTCGTCGCCCCAACCCGAGAAGACAATAGTCGCCCCGGGTTCCACATCGATTACCCGCAGATCGCCGTACATGGCCACTTCTTCGGCCGGCGCGGCTGCGGGCGCTTCGGTCGGCGCAGGTGCCTGGGTCGGTTGCGGTGTTGCTCCGCCTGCACACGCCGTCAGGAGCAACGCCAACACTACCAAGAGAACGGATAGACGTAGGTGCTTCATGGGTTAATCTCCTCCTGTGATTGAGATTTGAAAGGAAATCGGGAGGGTTAGCGAAAGATAGGAATGAGAATCAGGAAACATCGGACTCGATAGGATCACCTCCTGTTTGCCTTTCGCTCGTGCACCTACCAGCCTTGAGGCGATGTGGGGTATAATGCCCCGCTGGCTGGCGCAACTGAGCGGCGGCCAGTGGATCACCGGGTCGTTGTCCGTCCGCCAAGACATCAGACAACGGCCCGGTCCTTGTTGGATAGATTGTTGGCGGTGTCTGCAGAGTTGGATATCTCCACCTCCTGCAGTTCACCGCGATAGAGAAACTTGAAGCGAAGGCGGGACCAATGGGCCGGGAGCCGGGGCTCAACATGCCAGCCTTCCGGTCCTATCTCCAGACCCCCGAAGCCAAACACCGCGGCCTGCCACAGTCCTCCCGCACTGGCGCCATGAATACCGTCCGCGGCATTATGCCGGATGTCCTGCAAATCCGCGCGGGCAGCCCTCATGAAATGCCGATAGGCATCCTCGGGCCTGCCCACACGGCAGGCCATAATGGCGCTCACCGCCGGGCCCAGACTGGAGCCGTGCTCGTGGTCCGTTCGGGGATCATAGAAATCATAGTTGGCCTGTACCTGCTCGGGCGTAAACTCCTCCGGTAGCAGATACTGCAACATCAGCACATCGGGTTGTTTGATCACCTGCGTGGCCTGACAGCCTTCGATGCCCAGCAACGCCTGCATCGAACGCGTGCGACCGGGATCTCGCAACAATGCGAAATCGGGCTCCTGCAGAGCGAAATAACCTGCGAACTGCTCGATCAACCCCGTCTCCGGCTGCAACGGCAGATACATGCGCTCCACCACATCCTGCCAGCGCTCCAGCCGCTCGCGGCTGAGATCCAGCCGCGCTGCCAGCTCGCGTGCTCGCTCGGGGTACTGCGCTTCCAGCCAGTTCCACACCCCACGTGCCGTACCAAGATGCCAGCGCGCCAGATAGTTGGTGAAGGCATTATCATCCACACGGTCGTGATACTCGTCAGGCCCGATCACATTGCGGAAATGATAGCGACCGTCTTCTTCCAGACGAGCGGCACTGGCCCAGAAGCTGGCGCCATCCAACACCATCTCGGCGCCGTAGTCGCGCATCCAGACATCATCTCCCGTCACCCGCCAATATTGCATCACCGCGTAGGCGATATCCGCGGTGATGTGAATCTCGATATCGCCCGTCCAGATGCGGATCAGCTTGCGGGGATCATCGAAATGCGGCACCCAGACCGGCGTGACTTCGCGACCGTCCCCTGCGCTCTCCCAGGGGAACTGGGCGCCTTCATATCCATTGGCTCGTGCTTTGGCGCGAGCACCCGGCAGATTGTGATAGCGGTACATCAGCATGTTGCGCGCCAGACGTGGCTGGGTGAAGATGAACAACGGCAGCATGAAGATCTCATTGTCCCAGAACACATGATGCCGATAACCAAATCCGCTCAGCGTCTTGGCACCGATGCTGGCATATTCGGTCCAGCGAGGCGCAGCAACAAGCAGTTGGAACAGATTGAAGCGCATGGCAATCTGCGCCTCGATGTCACCTTCGATCACCACATCACACACATCCCAGGTTTGGGCCCATGCCGCTGCACTTTGCTCGAGTAGTCTCTCAAATCCGAGCTTCTGTGCTGCCCGCGCGGCTTCCTGCGCCGCGACCATTGGCGCCTTGTCCTCCAGACTGCTACACAACCCGACGAATTTCGCCAGCCTCAGCCCCTGACCGCTCGCCAAATGTACTTTTCGTTCCACCGCGGGCTGGCCCTCGCAGTCACTGCATTCCTCGGTCACCGGGGCATCGGCCGTCGCCTCCACCCGTACCACTTCCGCCAGCTCTATACCCGTCTCGCGGGTGCGAACCCGCAGCGCCACCTCCTCCGGCGTCTCACGCTGCCCCAGGATCTGCCAGTGGTTCAGGCCGATCTCGGCCGGCGCTGCGGGCAGAGGATTCTCCACATGCGCGTCCAGGCCGGTACGCACGCGCACATCGGCCTCGCCCGAGACGGCCCGCACTTCAATTTGCAGAGCAGCCTGGTGTGGGTGCGCCAGGTTCACGAAACGCCGGAAGTCAAACTCCAGTACCGGCCCCTCATCGCCGTACTGCCAGCGAATCCACCGATGCAGCAAACCTCGCCGCAAATCCAACTCGCGTCGATACGCCGCGACTCTGCCCCGATCCAGAGCGAACCGCCGGCCGTTGACCCAGATGTCGGCTCCCCACCACCGGGGGATATTGGCCAGTTCGCTGACATGCAGCGGCACGTAGTCCCACAACCGATGCACGAAACCAGCGGGATGATCACCCGGATAACCCTCCTCAAAGGCTCCCCGGATGCACTGGTACCCGTTGCCGATGGTGAAAATCGTTTCCTTGTGCCGCTGTCTTTCCGGCTCGAACCTCGTTTCTACCAGCGTCCAGGAAGCCTGCTCCAGCGCCTCCATCAGCGCGGCCAGCGTCACACCTTCCAGGCTCTCGAACCGGGCGTGCGCGTGCCCCACGCGTTCTGCCGGCCCCAGGCCAACAGCCCACATCCCGGCGGCCAGCGCCGCTTCGATGCCCGCGGCCGCATCCTCTACCACCGCGCAGAATGCCGGGGCCACGCCCAGGGCACGCGCAGCGTGCAGGAACAGATCGGGAGCGGGCTTGCTGCGGGGCACACTGTACCCGTCCGCAACGGCGTCCAGTAGCGGCAGAATGCCCAAACGATCCAACACCGTACGCGCATTCTTGCTCGCCGACCCCACCGCCACTTTGATGCCGGCCCGGCGCAACTCCCTGACCAGCGCTTCTGCGCCCGGCAGCAAATCGGCCGGCGTCACCTTCTCCAGCATTTGCACGTAGTAGGCATTTTTCCGGGCCATCATCTCCTCAATCCGCGCCTCATCTACCTCGCGGCCGTCGAGGATGATGTCCAGGGAAGCGCGGCGTGAAACCCCGCGCAGGCGTTCATTCATGATACGATCGAAGGGAAGACCTTCCTCATCGGCGAGGCGCTTCCAGGCCAGGTAGTGATACTCGGCAGTGTCGGTGATGACGCCGTCCAGGTCGAAGATAACGGCCTTGAGCTGCATGGGACGGTAGGGCGGTGAGGAAAAAGCGAAGATGGGAGCAAGGATAGAAGGTATCGGCAGGCCGCGTCAGCCTGCACCACTCGATGCACGCACAACCAGCTGTGGTGGTAAGAGTACATGGGGATCGTCCACGCGCCGGCCCTGGCAAAGGGCCACCAGCATCGTGATCAGGCGTTCCCCGATCTCGGTGATGGGCTGCCGCAAGGTGGTCAGCGGTGGACGCAGGTAGCGCGCAACAGGCGCATCGTCGAAGCCTACAACGGCCAGTTCTTTGCCCACCTCGATGCCGGCATCCAGCGCCGCGTTGATCGCGCCGATGGCCATCAGGTCCGAAGAAGCAACGACGGCATCCGGCCGCCGCTGCCGAGGGAGTTCCAGCAGACCCCGCGTCCTCCTGTACGCATCGTCATGACGGTTCTCGGTCCGGACGATCCAGGCCGGATCGACGCCCAGACCCGCCTCCTCCATGGCTGCCTGATAGCCGCCGAGCCGATACTGGCCCGTGAGCGAATCCTCCGGCCAGGCGAGATGTGCGATACGCCGATAGCCCTGTTGTACAAGGTGTCTGACGGCCATCGCCGTGCCTTCCTTGCCGTCGACATCCACCCAGGCAAAATCCCACTCCGGGTTCGACCGCCCAAAGGCCACGAAGGGGAACTCCATCTTGAGCAGCGTGCGCACTCGCTCGTCGTTGAGGTTGGTGTTGGACAGAATAAAGCCATCTACCTGACCGGTCAGCACCATATCCTGGTAGATGGCCAATTCCTCCTCGATGGTTTCTGCGGGGAAAGTGAGGATGTGATATTCGTGGTGGGCAGCCGCCTGCGCGATGGCATTGAGAAATTGGTCCAGGATGGGATTGAATTGATCGGGCGGAGTCGGCCGCCAGCTGTACCCCAGAAGCCTCGTCTCGCTGGCCTGCAAGTTCCGCGCGGTGATGTTGGCACGATAGCCCAATCGCATCGCCGCTTCGATCACCTTGCGTCTCGTCTCCTCTCCCACGCGGCGGGAATTATTCAGCACATAGGAGACGGTGGCTGTCGACACGCCTGCTTCTCTCGCGACATCACGAATGGTAGGGCTGGCCATGTTTAAACGTTTAACCAACAGGACAAAAAGAAACGCCACCGGGGGCGACGGAGAAAAACAATTTGTTTAAACGTTTAACTGCATCTATCATACCACGCAATCGGGCCTCTGTCAATACCCTTTTTGGGGCGCGTTTCACCTGTGTGACGGCAGATGCTTCCCAGGTGTCCGGCCTCCATCTGACCGGCGAGCCGAGTCGACCGGACGCCAACGCTGCCGGATCCTGCTTGGGCAATGCCTGGTCTCAGTAAGCCTCTCAAGCTCCACGCGACCGGACGTCGCGAAAATGTCGTAAAAGAGAGGGAGCAAGCCCGACCCACCGTGCCATTCTCTACCCATTCTCCCCTTCGGTCAGCCAAGCACGACTACCGGGAAATGGCCATCCGAGACCTGGACATCCAGGGGTTGGTCCGGCGTCACTTGCTGCACCGACTGCACAATGTGCCCCGCTTCGTCGCGCACAATGGCATAGCCGCGGGCCACGACCGCGTTGGGGTTCAGAGCGAGCAGACGCTGGTAAAGTCCATCCAGCGCCACGCGCCGTTGATCCAGCATATTCTCCATGGCAAGGGCCAGCCGCCGGTCCAGCTCATCCACCATCAGACGGCGTTGGTCCAGGCGGTATTGCGGCGAAAGTCGCTCCAACCGGGAGTGGTCGCGCTCCACCATCATGCGCGCCCGTTCGATACGGGTGAGCATGGCCGCGGTCAGCCGCGCACTCAGACTCATCAGTTCCTGTCGAATGGCGTCGCTATCGGGCGAGACCGCGGCTGCCGCAGCCGAAGGCGTAGGCGCGCGCACGTCGGCCACAAAATCCACGATGGTGAAGTCGGTCTCATGTCCCACCCCGCTGACGACGGGCACAGGTGCTTCCGCGACCAGCCGTGCTACCCCCTCGTCGTTGAAAGCCCAAAGATCCTCAATGGATCCGCCCCCGCGCGCCAGGATGATCACGTCGATATCATCGCGTCGATACAGGGCGCGCAGCGTGGCCTGCAACGCGGCCGGCGCCTGGGCCCCCTGTACCAGGCTGGGCGCGAGCAACACGTCGGCCAGAGGCCAACGCTGGGCCAGGACCCGCAGAATGTCTCGCAAAGCCGCACCTGTAGCCGAGGTCACCACACCGATGCGCCGGGGGAAGAGAGGCAGTGGTCGCTTCCGTTCCGCGTCAAAGAGGCCCTCCGCCAGCAGCCGTGCCTTGATCTCCTCAAACCGTTTGTACAGATCGCCGAGCCCGCCCGCAGGCCGCATGGCATCGACCACCAGCTGCAACTGTCCGCGCGGGCGATACAGATCCACCCGGCCGTGGGCAATGACACTCTCTCCCTCCCGCGGTATCTCGAACAAGGTCCGCACGTTGGAACGCCACATCACGCAACTGATGGACGCATCGGCATCCTTCAGTGAAAAATAGAAATGACCCGACTTGGCCAGCACGGCATTGCTGATCTCACCGGTCACCGTAACGTCAGCAAGGAGGTCGTCCTCCCGCAGGAGCAGCGAGATATGGCTGGTCAATTCGCCAACGGTGAGTACATCGTTCATGGACCGGGGACACTCCGGGTGTGATTCAAGAGTCTTCTGGCCGCGCGACGACGATCGAGATAAATGGGCAGGCGCCGCGGAAGCACCTCCACGTGCAGCGGCACGTATCCGACAGGATCACCGTCGAGATGATAGAGGACCGGAGGATCGGCGTAAACGTCCAGGGTCTGGAATTGCCGCCGAATGATATGGCTGTCGTCGGTATGGGGCGAACGCAGGAGTTTGAGCGCCACATAGGTGAGGCGGATGGGATCGTTGCGGTCGAAAATGAGGAGATTCAGCCTGCCCGAGTTGAGGCGGGCATCGGGGGCTACCTGAAACCAGCGCGCGTACAACGAGATATTGGCAGCCACGACCAGCGGAAAGGCCCCTTCTATTTCCTCCTTGTCATCCACCACCACCCGCACACGGCCGGCACGAAAGGCGTAGATGGTTCGCAGCGCCTCGGCGACATAGGTGGTGACCGGGGCCCTGCGCTTGAATTCAAGATGACGTTCGACTTTGTCCGTGGCGAGGGCATCCAGGCCCACGCCGGCCCAACAGAGAAAAGCATGGCCGTTGGCCAGCCCCACATCCACCCACTCGGCATCGCCCTGCAGTATAATGCGCGCAGCCTGGACGGTGGCGTCCGGGTTCAGACGGCCCGGCACAGGCAAACCGACATCGCGGGCAAACACGTTGCCCGTCCCCAGGGGAATGATGCCCAGTCTGACCGAGGTGGACCCCGCCTGGATGATACCGTCGACGGTCTGCTGAATGGAGCCATCGCCACCGGCGATGATGATGCGGGGATAGCCCGCCTGTACGGCCTGAGACGCCAGTTCCCGGCAATGTCCTCGACGCCGGGTTTCCCAGACATCTACTTCCCAGCCGGCTGCGCTGAATTCATCCAGCGCGCGGAAAACCGCTCTTTGTAGAGCAGGGTTGCCCGAGACGGGATTGCGGATGAGAACGGCGTCCACGGGGGAGGGGTGGGGCGCCGGCCGATGCCGGAGCGTGTTCAGAACGAGAGGGTGAAGAGTCGCAGGATAGAGAGCAGGCAGCCTCCTGCCCCGGGCGGCGTAGGCGTAGGTTCGGGTTCAGGTGT
>RFJM01000224.1 GCA_003694905.1 Caldilineae bacterium | reverse complement strand
CACCACCAGCGCGCCGAGCACACCCCAAATGGCCACACCAATGGGAATGACGATTTTGTTCTCGCCGGGCAAACGGGTTTTGAGCAGAATCACCTGCGTGCCGGCCATGAGCCGGGAGGCGATATCGCGGCCGAGATGATCGGTGCCCAGCCAATTTACCGAGTTGGGGAGCAGGTTTTGCTCGAACATGGTGGCATTGGGAGGGTAGGGCGTCCACACCAGGGAGACGAAGCCGACGATGACCCAAAACAGGACGATGGCGAGGCCCACGGTAGCCACCTTCGACTCGAAGACGATGGAGATACCATCCCAATACCTGCGCAGCCGGGAGGGCCGGGAAGGGATATCAAGGGTCGGTTGTGCAACGGCCATAGCCTTTCTCCGAGCGAGGTTGCGGTAGTCAGGAAATCACGGGGATAGGGACGTAAAGAAGGTGCCGTGAGGTCGCACCCAATCAGGCATAGCGAATACGTGGATTCAGATAGGTGTAGGCCAGGTCGCCGATGAGGCGGGTACCCACGGCGATGATGACCAACAGCATGGCGGCTGCTTCGACGGCGTTGGGATCGCCGAAGATGGAGGCGCTGTAGATGTAGCTGCCCAATCCCGGATAGCCGAAGATGGCTTCGACGACCACGACGCCACCCACCAGCCAGTTTACATGCAACATGATGATGGTGATGGGCGCCATGAGGGCGTTGCGCAGCGCGTGCCTGAAGATCACACGGCTGCGGGGCATACCCTTGATGATGGCCGTGCGAATGTAGGGAGCATCCATCACCTCGACCATGCTGGCGCGCGTCATACGTACCACATAGCCCCACTCCACCGCGGTCAGGGTAAGTACGGGGAGCACCAGTAGCTTAGGGTTCTCGAAAACGGCATCGGCACTGGTGAAGAGGGCTACGGCAGGGAATAACTTGAGCCAGATACCGAAGATGAGGATGAGGAAAATACCGGTAACGTACTCGGGGGTGGCCGTGAGGGCCAGGCCGAGGATGGAAATGGTGCGGTCGACGGGTTTACCTTCATTGACGCCCGAGATAATGCCGAAGATCAGGGCGAGGGGCATGACGATCATGAAGGCCACCGCCGCCAGGATCAGAGTATTGCGCACGCGGGGGATCAGGGTGACCTTGACGGGCCGACCGGTCTGCAATGATTTGCCCGCGTCCAGGCGCAACAGGCCTTTGCGCAAGGGGATGTACTCGCGCGGCCCGTCCCCCTCTTTGCGAAAGCCGGCCTTGGTACGCACCCACACGGTTTCGCCCGCGCCGCGCACCCACATCACTGCGTTGTTGCCCGTATCCACCCCCCAGAAGATCTCTTCCCCACTTTCCAACTTGGTCCAGGGGATGGGCAGGTCCACCTCAACGGGGCTGCCGTCCTCTGCCCGGTGGAAGGTGATCATCTTGCCGTCTTTCATCTTCCAGCGGGTGAGGTTGCCGTTGACATCGGCCCACCATTCGCTTTCCCCGGTGTTGGGGTTTTTCACGGTGACCAGGGGATAGCCCACACGCTTCTCGGCGCGCCAATCGCTGCCGATGAGCCAGTCCAGGTATCGCTGCCAGGCCGGGGCATTGAGCCCCAACTGGGCGCGGTAAGACGCGCGTTGCTCCGGCGTTGACTCGATACCCAGGATCTTGACCGTTACGTCACCCGTCCCCACTTCCAGAAAGAAGAACAGCATAATCGAGACCAGGAACATGGTGACGATGGCGGAGACAAGACTTCGTAGCAGGAATCTGGCCATGATTTCACTCCGGTCGACACATGACTACACTCCCAACCCCCGGGAGGACCAGGTGTGGGGGAGGAAGGCCCTGGGACGTTTGCAGGGCCGTCCCAGGGCCTCGGGCAGGTCTGGGAATCAGGCTTCTTTCCAGACCTCGTTCATCAAATAGTAGGCAGTAGGATGAGCAACGACGTTGTGGAACTCCTTGCGGGTGATGTTCCACACGTACTTCCAGAAGCTGTTGCCGATAGGCCCGCGCTCTTGCATGATGTCTTCGAGATCGCAGAAGATAGCGCGACGGGCTTCGACGTCCAGGGTACCTTCGGCCTTGCGCAGCAGCGCCGTGAACTCGTCGTCGTACCAGCGGGTCTCGTTCCAGGCACCGATGGCTTCCTTGATGTAGGCCAGCGGCAAGACCATGGTGCCCAGGGGGCGGTGGGTCCAGGAGGTGATGCCCAGGTCTACCTCTGTCCAGCGGTCCCAGTAGCCGGCGGGCTCGGTAATGTCCAACGAGATGTCGAAACCGGCGGGAGCGGCCAGCTCTTTCAGAGCCTGGGCGACCTCAGGCTCGGCCTGGTCATTCTTGGTGGCCAGTGTGACTTTCAGAGGTAGCTCCACGCCCTTCTCGGCGGCCCACTCCTCCAACAGGGCCTTGGCCTTGTCGGGCTGATAGGCCGGGATGGGCTTCTCGCAGTACTCGGGATGAACCGGCGCCACATGCGCATCGATGGAGAGGTCGCCCTGCCCGAAGTAGGCGAGTTGCAGGATCTTGGCGCGGTCCTGGCACAGCTTGAGTGCGGTGCGAACGCGGTTGTCGTTCCAGGGTTCCAGATCCACGCGCATACGCAGGATCAGGGCCTGGGCGGTGTGTGCCTCGCGTACCACCAGGTCGGGATGATCCCTGAGGGCCTGGAAGTCGGCCGGTCGCGGGTCGTACATGGAGTCTACCTGGCCCGATTGCAGGGCCGCGACCCCGGCGTCCTTGTCGATGGACACGAAGATGAGCTCATCCAGGTAGGGGAGCGGCTGTCCGTCCTCACCCATCTGCCAGTAGTCAGGGCGGCGCTTCAGCCGGGCCCGTTCGCCCTCGGCATACTCCTCCAGCAGGAATGCACCGGTACCCACGGGCTGCTTGATGATGTCGCCCTCGAAGTTACGGTGCAAGATGACCGCCGGGTAGTGGAAGAGATGCTCGGGTACGCCGATGTTGGGGCTATCGAGATGCAGGCGGATGTGATAATCATCCACTTTTTCCACATTCTGCATGCCTCCCCAATAGGAGAGCAACCCCAGCATCGAGGAACCGACGTCGGGATCCAGCCACTGGCTCATGGTGAAGAGCACGTCGTCGGCGGTCAGTTCGTCACCGTTATTGAATTTGATGCCCTTCTTGAGATAGAGATCCCATGTCTTGACGTCGTCGCTGGCTTCCCACTTCTCCAGCAGGAAGGGCCGGGTGATGTTGTCAGGGCCGGTCTCGGTTAGATATTCGCAGACCTGGCGCACCACGTTGGCACCCTCCACCCATGACAGCCGGGCGGGATGGTCGAGAAGCTGAAGCTGCATGGCACAAGTCCAGGTGCCGCCGCGGCGGATGGCCGGCTTTTCTTCCGCAGGCGCTTCGGCAGGGGCTTCAGCAGGCGCTTCCGCGGGTGCGGCCGGGGTTGCAGGAGCTGCGCACGCGGCCGCAAAGGTAGCCGCACCGGCCGACATCCCCAGAAGCGTGGCGATCCGCAAGAATTCGCGGCGCGATATCCGGTTCTGCTCCAACAACTCGTAGGCGACGGGGATGTAGCCGTGGATGGCTTCCATCTTCTTCTTGTCAACAGTTGGCCTCATGACAATTACCTCCTTGTGGGTGAACGTGAAAGGAGTGGGAGTGGGTCAAGCTGGGTCTGAGATGCTCAAACGTCTGTCTATACAACCTCCTTGCAAGAAGGATGAGAGAAACGGACACACGTCTCCGACCACGCGCATGTACCTCCTACCGCTACAGCCCAGGCACCCCCAATGGCGCCTGAGCCGGAAGCCTTAGCTGCAGAGGGTTGGGAGGGCATTGCTACGGATCGGGATGAGTGGTCGCTATCGAGGAGGAGAGATACGAAGATAGGAGCAGGATGTTGTGGTGGTCCCCCGTTGTCGAGTCGACATCCCTATGGACAAGATGCCGCGGCTCGGCAACGAATGCAGGTAAGCCCCAAAGACGATATTGAGTATACCACGGTATGACATAAGGCCCAAGTCGGGGTCGGTTACGGGGTGCGTTACGATTTGGGGGCGGCCAGGTGGCGGACTGATGGACAGCGGTAGACCGCCGTCGAGAGGCAACGCGCCCCGCAACATACGGATCTTGTTGGCGCCAGGGGAGCAGGTCCGGCCCTCTGCACCGCTTGGAACCTGCAATTAAAGAAGTTTAACCGCGATTTAACCGATTCTTGAGGACGCAGGAGCCCCTTTCTGATAAAGTGCAGATGTAGCCAGGCTCGAACGGGCCGGCCCCAAAAAAGCTCTTATCCAATGACAATCGTCCAAATGGAGAGACCATGAAACGACTCTACTTGCTGTTCATCCCCCTCCTGTTGTTGGGCCTGGTCTTAACCGCGTGCGGTCGCAAAGAAAAGGCCGCCGAACCCCAGGCCCTCACCCCCGCTTCCATCCGGGAGACTACCCCGAAAACACAGGCAGCCATAGGCGAAGGCATCACCCTGCCCGAGGTAAATCCCCTCGAGCTTTCCGGCAATATCATTGCCGCAGGCAGTTCTACCGTCTATCCGCTGGCCGAGCGCATGGCGGAACGCTTTACAGATGAAGGCTTCGGCGGCAACATCACCATCGATCTGATCGGCACAGGCGCCGGGTTCGAGCGCTTCTGCGTCGCGGGCGAGACCGACATCTCCAACGCCTCGCGGCCGATCATGGACTCGGAGCTGGCATCCTGTCGCTCTATCGGACGTGAGCCCATCGAGTTCCGCGTGGGAACCGACGCCCTGGCAGTGGTCGTTAACCCTGCCAACGACTGGGTCACCGACATGACGCTGGAACAACTGGCCCAGGCGTTTTCCATCGCAGAGAAGTGGTCGGATCTGGATGCTTCCTGGCCGAATGAACCCATTCAGCGCTTCATCCCGGGTACCGACTCCGGCACCTTCGACTATTTCGTGGAGGAGGTCTTCGACAAAGACAAGGCGCCCCTGCTCTCCGCCGCAAACACGCAGCTCAGCGAGGATGACAATGTGCTGGTTCAGGGTATAGAGGGCAGCCTCTACGGCATCGGTTTCTTCGGCTATGCTTATTACGAGGAGAACCGTGATCGCCTGTCGGTCCTCAGCATCGAGGGTGTGACACCCAACCGCGAGCACGTCGACGATGGGAGCTACCCGCTGGCGCGACCGCTTTTCATGTACAGCACTGCCCAGATCATGAAGGACAAGCCCCAGGTGGCGGGCTTTCTCAACTTCGTACTCACGTATGTCAACGAAGAGATCGTCGATGTGGGCTATTTCCCGGCGCCGGCCGACGCCCTGGCCGCGGCCAGACAGGCCTGGCTCGATGCCATGCGCTAGCGTCAATATAGGCCCACGCGCCGTAACGCAAGCTGAGCAGTTAGGCATGACCCTTGCTGTCTCGTCGACACACTCGCCAGGGAGTTTTCCATGCAAAGTGATCTCTCACAACCGATACAGGCCATGAACGTTCCTGTAGCACAACACCAGGAGGTGATCGACCTGCGCAGGCGTCGTCGAGCAGGTGAATCGCTGATCCATGGTTTCCTGTTCCTGAGTGGGGTGCTCTCCGTGTTTACAACGGTGGGCATTGTGCTGGTGCTGCTCTCTCAGGCCCTGGCGTTCTTCCGCCGGCCCGAAGTTTCTCTCTTCGACTTCCTCACCAAGACGACCTGGCAGCCTGCCATTGGCGAATTCGGCATCTTCCCCCTGGTCAACGCCACCCTGCTCACCAGCTTCATCGCGGTGATTGTAGCGCTGCCGCTCGGGCTGATGATCGCCATCTATCTCAGCGAGTACGCCTCGGCTCCCGCCAGGAGGATCATCAAGCCCGTTTTGGAGATGCTGGCCGGGGTCCCCACCGTGGTCTACGGCTTCTTCGCCCTGACGTTCGTCACGGCGATCCTGCGTGCCTTGCTGGGGAGTGACCGGGTGGAGATCTTTAATGTGGGTTCGGCGGGCCTGGTCATAGGCATCCTGATCCTGCCTCTGGTGGCATCGATGAGCGAGGACGCGCTGCACGCGGTACCGGGTGCCTTGCGGGAGGCGGCTTTCGGCCTGGGTGCCACACGTCTCGAGACTACCTTGCGGATCGTCCTGCCGGCCGCACTTTCGGGTATTTCCGCCGCCTTCATCGTGGCCATTTCCCGCGCCGTCGGCGAGACCATGATCGTAGCCATCGCTGCCGGCGCAGGCCCCCGCAACTTCAAGAGCTGGGCGGATGCCGTCACCGGCTTCAAGTTCCTGAACCCCTTTACCGCCGCAGAAACGATGACCGGCCACATGGTTCGTATCAGCGGCGGGGATCTCAGCTATGATTCCATCGATTACGACAGTATCTTCGCCATCGGTCTGACTCTGTTCGTGATGACGTTGGCTCTCAACATTGCCAGTCGCTGGGCCGTCCGGCGTTTCCGCGAGGAGTATTGACATGCGCGACCGTGTGTCTCAGGTCCCTGGCTATCCTGACGAGAAACAGTTCCAGGGTTTCATCCGGCGCAGACGGCGCCGCGGCGCGATGTGGCGGACCCTTTTTCTCATCGCCACCAGCGTGGGCATCGTCGTGCTCTCGGCCCTGTTGTTGAACATTCTCGACGATAGCTTCGGCTATGTGGCCGTGAAAAATGAAATCGAACCCGCGGCCTTGCTGGCCACCTATGCGCCCAAGCGCTTACCCATGGAGCGCGGCGGCGCGGACTACCAGATTCTGCGGGAGTTGTCGCGGGACGTACAGGTGCAGATCCTGCGCGATCATCTTTCCCAGGGACTTATCCGGCGCCTGGAGAGCGAACAGCCACTGGACCAACGAAGTCAGGAAGAGCTGGGAGATCTCATCATCGAGCGCGTCGTCGAGCCCCACTTCCTCGCCTCCTGGTCTTTGTTCGATTCGGTGTTCCACCGCGCGCGTATCAAGGCGGAGGTAGCCGAGATGGATGGCGCCTCCCTCCGCTTCTACTCCTGGCTGAATCCCAAATTCGTGGTGTCGCCCCAGTCGTCGCATCCCGAGTTTGCCGGCATCCGTACGGCCATCCTGGGGTCCCTCTGGGTTGTGGCGATCACCATCTTGTTCTCGCTGCCAGTGGGCGTGGCCGCGGCGATCTATCTCGAAGAGTACGGGCAGAAGGGGCGGCTAAACGATTTGATCGAGACCAACATCAACAACCTGGCCGGCGTGCCCAGCATCATCTACGGCCTGCTGGGGCTGGCCATCTTCGTCAGGGCGCTACAGCCGCTTACCGGCGGCAGTCTCTTCGGGATAGGTGATGCCACGACCAACAACGGCCGCACCATCATATCGGCCGGCCTCACCCTGGGCCTGCTGATCCTCCCCATCATCATTATCAACGCCCGTGAGGCTATCCGCGCCGTGCCTCAAGGGATCCGCCAGGCCAGTTATGGCTTGGGCGCCACGCGCTGGCAGACCGTCTGGCACCATGTGCTGCCCAACGCCATGCCCGGCATCCTCACAGGCAGCATTCTGGCCATATCGCGCGCGTTTGGCGAGACCGCGCCCCTGGTGGTGATCGGCGCTTCGGCCTTTATCATCCGCGACCCCGATGGTCCGTTCTCCAAATTCACCACCATGACCATCCAGATCTACCAGTGGACGGCCCGACCTCAGGCGGAATTTCGCCATCTGGCAGCAGCCGGCATCATCGTCTTGCTGGCGCTGCTGCTGGGCCTGAACGCGACCGCCATCTGGCTGCGAAACCGATATCAACGGAGTTACTGATATGCCCGATATCCTCACCCTGCCCCGGCCCTCGGCCCCATCCATCTCCGCCAATGGAGAGCGTTACGCCATCACGGCCGAGAATCTCAATGTCTACTACGGCGCCTTCCAGGCCGTCAGAGACATCAATCTCAAGATCGAGCGGCAGAAGATCACCGCCCTGATCGGCCCCAGCGGTTGTGGCAAGAGCACGGTTCTGCGGTCTTTCAATCGCATGAACGATCTGATTCCCGTCGCCCGCACCGAAGGCCGGGTCATGTTCCACGGCAAGAACATCTACGATGCCGACGTGGATCCGGTGGAAGTGAGGCGTCGCGTCGGCATGGTCTTCCAGAAGCCCAATCCCTTCCCCAAAAGCATCTATGAAAACGTGGCCTGGGGAGCCCGCATCAACGGCTATCGAGGCGATCTGGACGCGTTGGTCGAGCAGTCCCTGCGCCAGGCCGCGCTGTGGGATGAGGTGAAGGACAAGCTGCATCAGAGTGGCTACTCCCTCTCCGGCGGCCAGCAGCAACGTCTATGCATTGCTCGCGCCATTGCCGTGCAGCCGGAGATCATCCTCATGGACGAGCCGGCATCTGCCCTGGATCCCATCGCGACCCTGCGCATCGAAGAGTTGATGCGCGAGCTGCGTAAGGAATACACCATCATCGTCGTGACCCACAACATGCAACAGGCGGCACGGGTTTCGGATTACACTGCCTTCTTCACCGTTGACGAACATCGTACCGGCTATCTGGCCGAGTACGGTCCCACGACCGAGCTATTCACCAATCCCCGGCAGAAGATCACGGAGGACTATATCACCGGGCGCTTTGGCTGACGGGAACGATGGCCGCTTACCACCCGAAGAGTCGGGCCAGCATGTAGATCACGGGTCCCACAAAGATAAAGGAGTCGATACGGTCGAAAGCCCCGCCATGGCCCGGTAGCAGATGAGACGAATCCTTCACGCCCACCTGGCGCTTGAAAAGGGATTCGCTCAGGTCGCCGAAGGGGCCGAGGGTACCCACAGCCAGGCCGATGATCACCCCCTGCCACCAGGTCAGGCCCGGCACAAGGAACAGAGCCAGAAGTGCTGCGCTAGGCGTGCCTACGGCCAGCCCTCCCACCAGGCCCTCCCAGGTTTTCTTCGGGCTCACCCGCGGCCATAGTTTGTGACGTCCCCAGGCCCGGCCGATGAAATACGCTCCCGAGTCGGTGATCCATGTGACCAGCGCAGCCAACGCTACCCACCCCAGACCGTCGGGCAGACCGCGCAGCATGGCCAGGAAGCGCATGGTCAGGCCCAGATATACGGCGCCGCCCAACGTGAGGATCCAGTCCGAGGCAGCATGGGGTTGCCGGAGAAACAAAGCCACAACCAGCCCTACCAGCACAGAAAGGACCAGGAGGATTTGAAAACGCTCCGGTTTGGGCGGCAGGCCACTTTCCAGCACCAGCCAGCCGACGATGATCAGGCCCAGGACCGCGACGGGCTGCAAGAACTCGTTCTTGCCCAGCAACGCAAACAGTTCCCATGCGGCCAGTAAGGCCGCCAGCGCCACAAAGGCCGTGAACCACCATCCACCCAGCCAGGCCACCGCCGCCACGATGGGTACCAGGACGACGGCTACCAGCACCCGTTCTCGCAACATAGGCGCGATCTACTTCACCAGGCCAAAACGGCGCTCGCGACCCTGGTAGACGGCGATGGCCTTACGCAGCTCGGCCTCGTCGAAATCGGGCCAGTAAACGGGTGTGGCGTAGTATTCGGCGTAGGCTGCCTGCCAGGTCAGGAAATTGGACAGCCGATACTCGCCGCCGGTGCGGATGATCATATCGGGATCCGGCAGGCCGGCGGTGTAGAGATACCGGCTCACCAGTTCCTCGGTCACCTCCTCTGGCTTCACCCCGTCCCGGATCATGTTCTTGATGGCATCCACGATCTCGGCCCGGCCGCCGTAGTTGAAAGCCACATTCAGGATGATCCTATCGTTGTGCTTCGTGCGCTCGATCGCTCCCCTGATCTCTTCCTGCAATTTGGGGTCGATGCCGGTCAGGCGGCCGCTATGGCGGATCTGCACGCCGTTGGCATCCAGCTCGTCCAACTCATCGCGGATACTCTCGCTGATCAGGCGCATGAGATGCCCCACCTCGGCGCGGGGCCGCCCCCAGTTCTCGGT
>RFJM01000223.1 GCA_003694905.1 Caldilineae bacterium | reverse complement strand
TTAGTCGTCTGGTCGGGTCGGGCCGCCTCTTTCTCCGGGGGCGCTGCCGCCCGGCCGTCCCCAAATTGAAACACACCCTGGCCAGCGCTTGGGTTCTCTTGCACTCGTCGGCACCACGTGCACCCTACGGCTCCGGAGCACGCGGCCCCAACCGCACATTACCGGCCCGCTTCTCCGCCTGCTCGCCATGGTCCTTCTCCTGCTCCCTCGTCTCTTGCCCTTCCTCATGTATTGCGCTAGAATCCTTTGTAACCGTTTTCTTGTAATCGTTTTCATCGTTTCCAAACGAGGAGGAATCGGAGCCAATGATCTACAGGAAGCTGGGACGCACGGGGCTTACCGTGTCCATTGTGGGCTTTGGCGCTTCACCCCTTGGCGCCGAGTTCGGCAAGATCGATCCTGCCGAAGGCAAGCGTGCCGTCGACTACGCCATTGACCACGGCATCAACTACTTCGACGTGGCGCCCTACTACGGCCGCACCCTGGCCGAAGAAAGACTGGGCGCGTTCCTGCAGGGCAAGCGGGACAGGGTCATCCTGGCCACCAAAGTCGGCCGCTACCAGTACGGCGGCGTCGATTTCGATTACTCCCGCCAACGTGTCTTGCGCTCAGTTGACGAATCCCTGCAGCGTTTACGTACGGACTGGATCGACGTCATCCAGGTCCACGACATCGAGTTCGGCGACCGCCGCCAGATCATCGAAGAGACCTTGCCCGCACTTCTGGACCTGAAGAAGACGGGCAAGGTGCGTTTCGTAGGGATCACCGGCTACCCCTTGCATCAATTCGTCGACATCATCCAGCACGTTCCCATCGACACCGTCCTCACGTACTGTCGTTACAACCTATTCGACACCAGCATGGATGACATCCTGACGCCGGTGGCAAAAGCTGCCGGGGTAGGCCTGATCAACGCCTCCCCCTTGCACATGCGCGTTCTCACCGAGAAAGGCGCGCCCGACTGGCACCCCGCGCCCAAACGCGTGCTCGAGACAGGGCGACGTGTCGCCGCCTTTTGCCGGGAACGAGGCGTCGATATCGCCGACCTGGCCATGCAATTCGCCCTGGCCCATGAGGATGTAGCCACCACTCTGGTGGGTATGAGCAAAGTCCGTCATGTGCAGATGAACATCCGGGCCATCGGTGTCAAACCCGATCCCGAGCTCCTGGCCCAGGTACGCGAGATCATCGCTCCTGTGGCCAACGTCGTCTGGATGGAAGGCCGCCCCGAAAACAATGATCCCGGAGCAGTACCAAAACGATCATGAAAATCGATGCACATCAACACTTCTGGAAGTACTCACCCCATGAGTATGGCTGGATCGATCCGACATGGACGCAACTCAAACAGGACCGACTGCCCGAGCATCTGGCGCCCCTGCTGTACGAGGCGCGACTCGACGGTACCGTTGCCGTACAGGCCCGCCAGACCCTCCAAGAGACCGCCTGGCTTCTGCAACTGGCCGACGAGTATGCCTTCATCAAGGGCGTGGTTGGCTGGGTGGATCTCTGCAGCCCGGATGTCGACGCGCAACTCCGCCGTTTTGCCGGCCACCCCAAGTTTAAGGGAGTGCGGCATGTCGTGCAGGACGAGCCCGACGACGATTTCATGCTGCGTTCCGACTTTCAACGGGGGCTCAGCCTGCTGGCCGAGTACGGCCTTACCTACGACATCCTCATCTTTCCCCGCCACCTGCCTGTGGCGGTCCAACTCGTCGAACGCTTTCCCGAGCAGCCCTTTGTACTGGATCACCTGGCCAAGCCCTTCATCCGAGATGGTCTGCTGGAACCCTGGGCCGGATACATCCGGCAACTCGCCCGCCATCCCAACGTCTACTGCAAGGTCTCCGGGATGGTCACCGAAGCGGACTGGCACGGATGGCAGCCTCAGGACTTCGGGCCCTATCTGGACGTCGTGTTCGATGCTTTTGGCTGCGATCGCCTCATGTTCGGATCCGATTGGCCGGTTTGCACCCTGGCTGCCACGTATGGTCAGGTGAGAGATGTGGTGGCCGACTATGCCTCGTCGCTGTCTGCGCAGGAACAGGCAGCGTTGTGGGGCGAGACTGCCCTCCGCTTCTACGGTTTGGAGAAGATGCCATGAGAGCCTATGCCTTCACCGCACCCGGCTCAGTAGAGCCGGTCGATATAGCTGAGCCCCAGGTCGGCCCCGAAGATGTCCTGGTCGAAGTCCACTATCTGGGCCTATGCGGCAGTGACCTGCGCGCCTATCGGGGCGAGATGCCTCTGGTGACTTACCCGCGTATTCCCGGTCACGAGATCGGCGGGCTCATTATCGCCAGGGGGGAGGAGGTGCCGGCCGGAGTAGCCGTGGGCGCGCGGGTTATGGTCTCGCCCTACACTGCCTGCGGGCTGTGCACGGCCTGTCGGGCCGGTCGTCCCAATTGTTGCCGTTACAACGAGACCCTGGGCGTACAGCGCGATGGTGCACTGACATTGCGCGTGGCCGTTCCCTACACGGCGGTCTTCAGCAGCGACATCCTTTCCCCACAAGAACTGGCGCTGGTGGAACCGCTGAGCGTGGGCTATCACGCGGCCAATCGCGGTCGGGTCTGCGAGGTCGATCGGGTTCTGGTATTGGGATGTGGGGCCGTGGGCCTGGGTGCCATCGCCGCGGCTGCCCGCAAAGGCGCCACCGTCATTGCTCTGGATATCGACGATACAAAGCTGGACCTGGCCCGGCAACTGGGCGCCGAATATACCATCAATTCGGCCCAGGAGGATCCTCTGGCCGTCATCGCCGACCTGACTCATGGCGAAGGGGTTGAGGTCGCCATCGAAGCCATAGGTCTGCCCGACACCTACCGGCTGGCCGTCGAAGCCGCGGCCTTCGCGGGGCGAGTTGTCTACGTGGGCTATGCCCGCAGGCAAGTGGCCTACGATACCACGCACTTTGTCAAAAAGGAATTGGACATCCTGGGCTCACGTAATGCCCTGCGCGTTTTCCCCGCCGTCATCAACATGCTCGAACGACGGGAGCGACCGTTTGACTCCCTCGTCAGCAGGGTTTATCCTTTTGCGCAGGCACCCCAGGCGTTCCGCGATTGGGCTGCCGACCCCGCTGCCATCACCAAGATTCTGATCGACGTGCAGGCTTCCTGACGTCCCACCCCACCTATCCGGCCTATGAACCACCAACTTGCCCTACAGGACATCCGTGTCATCGACATGACCGAAGCCATGGCCGGTCCCTATGCCAGCATGATGCTGGGTGACCTGGGCGCAGACGTGATCAAGATCGAGCGTCCCGGTGTGGGCGACATGTCCCGCGGCTGGGGACCCCCCTTCGTCGAAGGTGAGAGTGCTTACTTCCTCTCGGTCAATCGCAACAAGCGTAGCCTCACCCTCAACCTGAAGCACCCCGCGGCCCGACGCATCTTTCATGAACTCATCCGCGGGGCGGACATCTTTCTGGTCAATCAGCCCAGGATCGAGTCCCTGCGCAGGCTGGAAGCCGACTGGGACACCCTCCATGCCCTCAATCCCCGTCTCATCTACTGCGCCATCTCGGGCTATGGCATGACCGGGCCCTATGCCGGGCGCGGCGGGTATGATGTTGCTGCCCAGGGGGAGTCTGGCCTCATGGCCCTGACCGGTGAGCCGGATGGCCCTCCCACGCGCTATCCCATCCCTATCAGCGACATCACCGCCGGGCTCTATACCGTCATGTCCGCGCTTACAGCGCTCTATGTGCGCGAGCGCACCGGCGAGGGCCAGTTTTGCGATACTGCCCTGCTCGACTCGCAGGTTGCCTGGCTCACCAACGTGGCCGGGGCCTACTTCGCCACAGGCCAACGTCCGCGTAAGCTGGGCAACGTTCATCCCAACATCGCACCCTACGAACCATTCCAGGCCGCGGACAAATCCTTCATCATCGCCGTTGGCACCGAGCGACTGTGGGCCCGTTTCTGCGAAGCCCTGGGCATCCAGGACACCCTCGGCAGCGATCCTCGTTTCCGCACCAACGCCGACCGACTGCAACACCGCGGCGAACTCCGGCAGGCCTTGCAGGAGATCTTCGCCACCCAGCCTGCCGAATACTGGCTGGAAAAACTGCGCGCCGTCAAGATCCCCTGTGGACCCATCAACGAAGTCGATGAGATCCTCAACGATCCCCACATTCAGGCACGTGGAATGATCGTTGAGCTCCGGCATCCCGTGGCAGGCACCGTCAAATCGCTGGGCAACCCCATGCATTTATCCCACACCCCGGCCAGCTATCGATTGCCACCGCCTCTCCTGGGACAACATACCGAGGAAATCCTCGACAGCCTGGGCCTTTCCCCGGCAGAAGTCGCAGCCCTGCGCCAGGAAGGCGCCGTGTGACCCTCCAACCTTCCGGCTTGTAACCCTGACAGAGCGCCATGACCCACACATCTTTCATCCACCCCGCCCCCCTGGCTCAGACCGTGGCCGAGCTGCGCCAGGGGCGCCGCGATCTGCTGGCCTACGTCGAGCAATGCCTGGCCCGCATCGAGGCCGTGGAACCTCATGTCCAGGCCTTCATCCCCGAGCCCGATCGCCGCGGCCGCCTGCTGGCGGAAGCCGAAGCCCTGGTCGCGCGCTACCCCGACCCGGCCAACCGCCCTCCCCTT
>RFJM01000222.1 GCA_003694905.1 Caldilineae bacterium | reverse complement strand
TAATTCCCAGGGCGTCGCTGCTCAGCCTGTAGGCGACCATGAGTGCGAACGCGGTTGCGGCGCCCACGAGAGAAAGCACGGCGGCGATCTTCATGGCAGAATACTCCTTTGGGTGAGATGTGTTGGACCGGAAACGGGTCGCCCGCGCTCTCGACCCTGCGGCTGCCTGCCCAGGTCACGAATAATCTTCGCTGCGGTGGCTTCGTCGACGTAGGCCGCCTGCAGACGGACACACTCACCGCGCGCGACCAGGAGGAAGTCGCCGCGGCCACGCAGCTTCTCGGCGCCGCTGCCCGCGATGCCCGTCGCGATCTTGGCGTCTTCGGGGCTCGCCACTGCACCCACCAGTCGCACAGGGAGGTTGGCCTTGACGAGGCCGCCTACGATGGCCGCAGCGGGACGCTGGGTGGCGACCAGCACGTGGATGCCGGCTTCGCGGCCCCGCTGGGTCAGACGGGCCAGGGCGTCTTCCACCACTTTGCCGGCCGTCATGCGCAGGTCGGCCAGTTCGTCAACGGCGACGAGCAGGGCTGGCGAGCTGCGCTTCTCGCGATCGCGTCGCTCCATTTCGTTGACCACGAGTTGCAGCAGGTGTACAGCGTCCTTGGGTTCGCTGGCCACGGGCCGCACCAGATGCGGAAGCTCGCGGAAGGGCGCGAAGCCACGGTTCTTTGGGTCGATCAGTGCCAGTTGCAGGCGCCGCTGGGGATTGTGGAGCGCCAGACTCAACAGCATGCTGCGCAAGAGAGCAGTTTTGCCGGATCCCGTGGATCCGGCCACCAGCACGTGGGCGACGTCGGGACTGGGGAGCCGCAGCAGCAAAGGTACACCCTCCTCATCCACGCCCAGCACCGCCGTTAGCGGGGGAACCTTGGGCAGGCTCTTGCACAAGGGCAGCAAGCCGACGATGACAGACTGCTGCCGCGGAACTTCGACGCGGATGGCACCCCCCTGGCGATAGACGCGGATGTCGCTTACACCCAACGACATGGCGATCTCGTCGCGTAGGGCCAGGATTTTCTGCACGCGGGTGCCGAGGGCGGCGGTCAAGTCGTAGCGGATGAAGCGGGGCGTCACGGTGCCGCCCCAGACTCGGCCCTGGATCTTATGAGATGCCAGTACGGCTTCGATGAGATCTGCTTGCCGTTCCAGACTGTACTGTCTCATGGCGGGGAGGGCGCGGGGAGCGAAGTGCTGGAAGTCAGGCGGCCGCTGCCAGGTCCCGTTCCAGATGGCGGATGACCATGACGACTTTGCCCTGGATCTTGACATCGTCGGCACGGAAGTAGCGAGGAGGCAGGCGAGGGTTCTCGGGTTTGAGGCAGATGCGGTCGCCTCGCCGCGAATAGCGCTTGAGGGTGGTGGTTTGCTCGCTGTTGATCCAGACCTGGACCAGGTCGTTGTTAGCGGCTTCTTCCTGATGGCGCAGGATGACGATGTCGCCATCGTTTATCATGGCATCGACCATGGAGCTGCCACTCACCCTCAGGGCGTAGATGCCCTTGTCGTCGGGAATGAGGTCGCGCGTCAGTTCGAGATAGGCGTCGGGCTCGAAGCCGTCGTGCGTGTCCACGCCGAAGGAGGCGGGAACCAGCGCCAGCAGGGGAATGCGTACGGTGCGGACGAAGCGGATAGGATCGTGGTCGCTGCCGCGCAAGAGCTGCAGTGAGCGGCTCTTCCCCGGTTGGCGGCGAATGTAGCCTTTTCTTTCGAGGGAATTGATCAGCCGTGAGACATGGTCTTTTGAGCTGAGGTGGAGCGCCTGCCGGATCTCTTCGTAGCTGGGGATAGCCGCCTGGCCGTCGAGCCGGGATTCCAGGAGTTCGACAAGGCTGCGCTCCAACGGAGTGAGTTCGACATTCATGTGTAGCACCTTCGGGATACTATGTTCAGAACCGATGTTCTGATATGATTCTAACAGACTCGCCAAGCAGTGTCAAGGGGTCAGAGGGGGCAATTCCAAAAGTTCTATAGAAAAAACAAGTATGCTGAGAGCCTCGCCTTCCTTCTGCAGCCGTCCCACGGCGTGAAGGAAGGGCGCGTGACGCAAGATCTCGCGTTTCTGTTCGTAGAGGTGGGGGCGTACGATGAGATTGACCAGACCGGTTTCGTCTTCCAGAGTGAGAAAGAGGTGGCCTTTGGCAGTTGGAGGTTTTTGGCGGACAACCACCTGGCCTGCTACTTGGATGATGGCACCATCGCGATGGTGTTTGAGCCGGGCTGCGGGCTGGATGCCGGCCGCGGAGAGGTGTTCTCGATAGAGATGTAGGAGGTGTTCGCCGGGATGGAGGCTGAGTAGCTCGATGTGCCAGGCGATGGTTTCAGCTTCGGTCAGGGGGGGAAGAGGGATGGGCTCGGGAGTCGAGTCCACAGGCAGAGTGTCGGGAGTGTATTGTAAGGATTTGAGTTGCCAGAGGAGCCGGCGGCGGTTGGAGTCGATGCTGTCCAGGGCACCGCCGCGGATGAGGTTTTGGATGACGTCGCGGGGGAGGCGTGTACGGTAGCAGAGGTCGCGTAGATCGGCGTAGGGCTGCGATGCCCGCAGCGCCAGCAGCCGCTGGCGTGCCGCCGGACCCACTCCCTTAACATAGCGCAGCCCCAGTCGGATGCTATTCTGCTCGATGGTGCAGTTTTCCTGGCTGAGGTTGAGGTCCGGCGGCTGCACGGCGATGCCGTGCCTGCGGGCATCGCCCACGATCACCGCGGGCGCGTAGAAACCCATGGGTTGGTGGTTCAAAAGCGCGCAGTAGAACTCGAGGGGGTGATACAGCTTCAGCCACATGGTCTGGTAGGCCAGTAGGGCAAAGGCCGCGGCATGGCTCTTACAGAACCCGTAGGTGGCGAAACCTTCCAACTGGGCAAAGATGACGCGGGCCGTTTCTTCATCTACCCCCCTTGTCACGGCTCCTTGCACAAAGACTTCTCTTAGCCTGTTCATTTCCTCCCGGGATCGCTGTCGCGACATGGTCCGCCGCAGGCGGTCGGCCTGCCCACCCGAGAAGCCGGCCACTGCCATGGCGACCCGCAGCACTTGTTCCTGGAACAACACCACGCCCAGGGTTTCCTGTAAAACCGGCTCCAACGACGGATGGGGATAGGTTACCGGTTCCAGTCCCTGCCGGCGTCGCAGGTAAGGATGTACCATGTTCCCCTGGATCGGCCCCGGGCGGATAATCGCCACTTCCACCACCAGATCGTCGAAACAACGCGGCCGCAGCCTTGGCAACATCTGCATCTGCGCGCGGGACTCCACCTGAAACACCCCCATAGTATCGGCCTGGTCCAGGGCCTCGTACACCTTGCCATCATCCAAAGG
>RFJM01000221.1 GCA_003694905.1 Caldilineae bacterium | reverse complement strand
AGGCTATCGAGGGCGGTATCGGCCTCGCCGTCGCCGGTCAGCGTCAGTTCGTCGTGCAGCAGGGGCAGGATGTGCCCCCAATCCGGTGGGCGGCGTTGCAGCGCGTCGAAGTAGGCCAGGAAGCCCTGTCCATGACCCACGGCCCAGCGCCCGGCCAGCCCTAACAGGTCGAGCAAATCCCACACCTCGATGGGATGCACCTGCATGGGAGTGGCGGTGAGGAGCAGCAGGAACTCGGTGCGCGGGGAGAGCGCCTGGAGCAACCGGAGCAACTGGTTGGGGCGGTAGCGCCGGAGGTCGAGAAAATCGCGGCGGCGGGCGTGGTGGGCTTCGTCCACCACGATCACATCCCAGGGGCGGGCCTGGAGCAAGGCCTCCCGCCGGTCGGCGCGGCGGACCAGTTGGGCCGAAGCCAGCAGCCAGGGCTCGGCCTCCCAGGCGGCCGGGCCGGGCGGGGCTTCGAGGCGCTCCCCCTCATAGGTCAGGTAGGCCTGGCCGTCGTAGATGGGCACCCGCAGGTTGAACTTTTCGTAGAGTTCCTCCTGCCACTGGCGCAGCAGGGATTTGGGGGCCAGGATCAGCGCCCGCTCGGCCAGGCCCATGAGCCGCAGTTGGCGCAGCACCAGGCCGGCCTCGATGGTCTTGCCCAGCCCCACCTCGTCGGCGATGAGGAAGCGCCGGGGGTAGCGAGCCAGAATATGACGCAGCACGAAGGTCTGGTGGGGCCAGGGCGTCACGGCCGCGGTGGCCGCGCCCAACCCCTCGGCGTTGGGGAAGTAGGGGGCGTCGCGCAGAAAGCGGGCCAACCAGGGGCCGAGGGTGAAATAGGTAGCGGGGCGTTCGCCCGTTCCCTGGGGGCGGCGGGCACGCTCCAGGGGATCCCGCAGCGGAGGCTCGGGGGGGCGGTAGGTCAACAGGCGGCGGCGCACGGCCTCGGGGATGGGGTAGGCCCGCCAGCCCGGGTGTTCGTTCTGCCAGATGCGCTCGAACTCACGGGCGAAGTCCTCCACCCGTTCGCCTTCCCCCGGCAGCCAGGAGCGGAAGACGGAAAAATCCTCGAAGTTGGTGCGCCAGCCGGTGGCGGTCTCGTTCACGCTGCCGTGGAAGGCCACGCGGTGGCCGCAGGCGTCAGTGAGCACGCCGTATTTGACATGGAAGTAGGGCCGGTCGGGGGTGGGCTGTTCGGGCAGGACGACGTGGATCTGCAAGCGGCCCTCGGCCACCAGCCAGGCTAAGGTCTCCAGGCGCGCGCGGGTGATGCGGTCGGCCAGGGCTTCGGGGTCGGGAAGCAGGCGCGCCAAGGCCGCGGCCAGCACGCGCTCACGCTCTTCCTCGCCGCGGCGGATGGCCTCGGCGTCCTCGGGGCTGAGTTGGGCGCCCACCAGCAGGCGCATGGTGCCCCCTTGGGCGATGAGATGGGCCACACCCTGAGCCGCTACCACGAAGGCGTTGCTGGAGAAGTAGCCGGCGGCGCGGTCGTAGCGCTGCGCCCGCTGCAGCACGGGGATGTAGAACGCGTGCAGCGGGTCGTGTTCGCCGCTGGTGTAGCGGTAGCGGAGGGGGAGGGAGGAGAAACATTTCGTATGGCTCACGAGGCCCCCCATCGGTCAAGGTATTGGGTATACAGGTCGTTGGGCAACCGGCTCCCATGCATTCGCATACTGCGCAAAGCCTGAGCTGCATTGGAAGGAGAAAGGATTTGATAATGGACCACCATTTGCTCTAAAAGCCAAAAGATGCCGTGTACGTCAACCCCATGCCGCCTGGCAACGCGGCGCAAGGCCTTGTCACCTGTGAGCAGAATGGCCTGCTCGCGCATGGCCGCCAGCAAGGCGAAAAAGTCGTTCACCGATACCCTGGGCCATTGAGCCGCCCAGGCCACGACCTGGGCCACCTCCTCGCCGGAGAAGGTCACTTCTTCCAGCCATCCTTGGGCGATCAGCATAGAGGCCGGGGGCGTCTTGCACTCGGCGGCGATGACATCTGGGATGAGGAAGCGAAAAGGGAGGCGGAAACAGGCTTCAATAACCTCCCCTCGATGGAGATCGATGAGGATATTGGTGTCAACCACCAAGGGGCGCGAAGCGGAGGGCATGTTTTTCCCCTTCTCGCTGCCAGTAAGCGCTCAAAGGCTCCCCCAGCAACTCGCTGGCCCGGGTTTCGGAGATTAAGCCCTCCACCCAGGCCCGGATGACCAGACGCTGAAGGCGCTGTGGCTCTTCGAAGGGATAGGGATCGCCGGGCTCCTCCAGATGCCATCCTCGTTGGCGGAAGGCTTGAAACAACCGCTGAGCCGTTGCACGCTGTAGGATACCCACATCGCGCGCGCGCAGCACCCAGGCCTGCATACTCAAGCCGTATTTGTGCTTGAGCAAGTGCAGCTCCTGCAGGTGGAGCGTTTGTCGTCGGAGGCCTAATTCACGCACCACGGCCGGGCGGGGGACCAAAAAGGCCCCGGCAAAACGATTAGCGAGGCGTTCCTCATCCAGCCCTTCTCCTGCTTGCAGGACCAGATGGCCCAACTCGTGCGCCAGGCTGAAACGCTCCCGGTCGCCGGGCACACCGGCACGGACGACCATCACCGGCGTTTGCCCTTCAAGCACCAAGGTCAGGGCGTCGAAGCGGTCGTGGGTTTGCAGCACGCCCACTTTGATGCCGATGTCCTCTAACCATTCGGCGAGGTTTTCCAAGGGCCCCTCTCCCAAACCCCAGGCCCGGCGCAAGTCCAGAGCGGCCTCTTCGACTTCCTCTTCGTTGTGGATCAAGCGAGGCCAGCCTTCGGGGAGACGAAAGCGGGGACACTCCTCGGGAAACAGCGCTTCGAGGGTCAGGTAGCGTTCTAACCACTCTTCGACTTGGGCCAGAATGGCCTGTTCGGCCTTGCGGGGCAAGTTATGCCGCTTGCGATAGGCGGGCAGCCCCACGCTGACCCGGATGGGCCGGAGAAAGTATTCCACCGGCCGCCCCAGGGCCTGGCTGAGGCGGATGAGCATTTGTGAATCCGGCAAGGCCAGCCCCCGTTCGTACTTGGAAATGGTCATCGCGCTCACCCCCACGCGCTCGGCCAGGGCGCGCTGACTCAGGCCGGCCATATGCCGTGCGGCTTTGATCCGTTCACCCATCATGGGGTGCCTCCTTGGTTTACATTGTAGCAAAAATGTGCCCCTTTGTAAACCAGATCTGTATGACGTGTAGGACAGGCTTCAAGCCCGTCCTACACCGCAACATGCCAGGGCTTCAAGTCTGTCTGTCTATTGCTTGTTCTCCATATCCAACCCTGCTGCCTCAATCAACTCGGGCTGCACCCAGGTGAAAGGCCAGTGACGCCACTGGTTCACCAACCCCGCCCGTACCGGATTGTAGGCTATGTAGCGCACAATGCGCAACAAACTCTCAGGGCTGCGCACCACATGGTCAAAGCTCTCGCTTTGCCAAAATGCACCCCGGCGCTTGAGGTATTGATTGGCAAAGCGTGCCGACCGACCCTTCAAAAGCCGGAGCGTTTCGGTAAGAAAACTCACCGAAGTTGTGGGCGTTTGGCCTGAAGCAAAACCGACTGTGTCAATCAGCAAATGCACATGGTTGGGCATGATGCAGTATGCCAGCAGGGTATAGCGCTGGCCGTCAAGCCGATGCATCTCGGCGCGCACAACACCGGCCACGGCCGGTTGAGCCAGCCAGGTTGGCCCTTGTGGCGCGCTCTCCAGGTAGCGTTCGTAGAGGGCAAAACGGTGTTGTTCCCTGGTAAGCACTTCTGGCGAGTTGTTGCGTGTTCGGGCGGCGGCCAGTTCGCGCTCAACCTCCGCGATCACTTCGCGCGGCAACGACCCAGCCAGGCGAAAGGTGATAAAGAATTGGGCTTCAGGTGGATGCCAGTGGGGTAAGTGGCGGCGATAGAAGTCGGGCACGACCTCCCTCCAACAGGCCCAACAGTAGGACGGGCTTGTAGGACGGGCTTCAAGCCCGTCCTACAAGCCTACAACAACCCCAACTGCTTCGCCTGCTCATCCGTCTTCTCCTCCGT
>RFJM01000220.1 GCA_003694905.1 Caldilineae bacterium | reverse complement strand
GCCCAAATCCTGCCGCAAGGCGAAGGACTCGGGGTTCTCGACATGATCGACAAAGACTTCGTGCGCCCCGCCGCCTACCAGCAAAGCATCCAGGGAAGTGGCCGGCCGGCGTTTCCTGCGGCGCAATTCATCGTAACAGGCGTTGGTGACGATGCGCAGGATCCAGGCTTTGAAGGAGCCACCGCGAAATGAGTCCAGGGCTTTGTAAGCTGACAAGAATGCATCCTGAGTTGCGTCGGCCGCCGCATCTGAGTCGCTCAGAATGCGATAGGCGACGTTGTAAGCGAGGCTCTGGTAGTGATACACCAGTTGGTTGAAGGCACGCAGGTCGCCGGCCTTCGCCTGCTGGACTAGAGCCTCTTCGTTGAACTCGGCTGCACACATAACGTTTGACGAATTCTTTTGACCTGGCTATACTTAACCATGGACTGTGCCGAGGTGGCGGAATAGGCAGACGCGCGGGTCTCAAAAACCCGTGGGGCATTCACCCCGTGTGGGTTCGACTCCCACCCTCGGCATTTCTTTTTTGCACGGCGCCCCGTATCTTCTCGACAACCTGGGGTAGGAGCAGGCCTTGCGCCTGCCCAGCGGGGCGACCGCAAGGGTTCGCCCCTACGTTTTGAGAAGATACCGGCGCACTATATCTTCTCGACAACCTGAGGTAGGGGCAGGCCTTGCGCCTGCCCAGCAGGGTGACCGCAAGGGTTCGCCCCTACGTTTTGAGAAGATACCGCACCTGTATTATAGCAGGTTTGGCCGGCCCGTGCTAGCCCCAATTCCCTTGCCGGAGACGTGCGTGCCGTGGCAGGACGCCCGGCGCTTCTGATGTGAGATGCCCATGACACCACGTGAACGCGTACTGACGGCGATCAACCACGAAGAGCCAGATCGAGTCCCGATCGTGATCGGCGTCAGCAACGCGACAAGCATCAAAATGAAACCGTATCGGGAACTCAAGAAGCTCCTGGGCATCCAGGCCCCCGATCGGTATCTGTATGACTGGCCCGAGCTTGGCACCGCTGCACTGGATGAAGAGACGCTGGTACGCTTGCACAGCGACGTGCGCGGTGTTCTGGATCGTCACCCCGACGAGGTGTATGCACGCAACCGCAATCGTGAGCCCCACACGCCCTTCATCGATGCGTGGGGCATTGGCCAGGTCGAGATTGAGCCGGGCGTGTGGTTTCCCGGTGTCCACCCGCTGGCAGACGCTCAAACAATCGAGGACATCGAAAAATACGCCGGCTGGCCCGACCCGAGCGATCTGAGCCGGGTCGCCCACGTGCGAGACGAGGCCCGCCGGCTGGCGGAGGAAAACCGGTATGCCATCATGGCGACGCCCTGGTTGTTGTTTCCCCTGGAGCGGGCTTTCGGCTTGCAGAGGATGGACAACTTCCTGCTAAATCTGGCGTTGAATCCCGAGTTTGCCCAGGCGCTGCTGCACAAAATCGCCGGCCTCTGCAAGGCGCTCATGGCCCCCTTCCTCCGGGAGCTGGGCGACAACGTGGACATCATCAAAATCGGCGATGACCTGGGCACTCAAACAAGCCTGCTCATGTCACCCCAGATGTACCGGCAGTTTGTGAAACCGATCCACGCTGATTATATCGCCTTCATCAAGGACCGCACCCATGCCAGGGTCTTCTTCCACACCGATGGCGACGTGTTCGATCTGGTGGAGGACTTTATCGAGATCGGCGTCGACATCCTCAACCCGATTCAGACCTCAGCCGGCAAGATGGCGAACCTGGCGGAGTTGAAGAAGCGCTACGGCCAAAACATCGTCTTCTGTGGAGCCATTGACACCCACCGCGTGCTGCCGTATGGCACGCCAGAGGAAGTGCGTCAGGAGGTCCGCCGGGTGATCGACATCTTGGGCCCCGGGGGTGGGTACATGCTCGCCTCAGTTCACACGATCATGGACGATGTGCCGGCTGAGAATATCCTGGCGATGGTGGATGCCGCCGTGGAGTACGGCCGGTACCCGCTGGGGAGCTGAACCTGGAGAGCGCTCCGTGGACGAGTTTCGACCAACAGACCATCCGCACCGGCGTTTCAACCCGCTCACCGGCGAGTGGGTGCTGGTCTCCCCCCATCGCACCCGACGCCCCTGGCGCGGGCAGGTGGATAAGCCGCCGCCGGAGATGCGCCCCCGCTACGACCCCAACTGTTACCTGTGTCCGGGGAACGAGCGCGCCGGCGGCAACCGCAACCCGGAATACGAGAGCACCTTCGTCTTTACCAACGACTTTGCGGCCTTGCTACCCGACACGCCGGCACCGCCGGCGGATAGCCACCCTCTCCTGCGCGTGGATGGCGTGCAGGGCACCTGTCGCGTGATCTGCTTCTCGCCCCGTCACGACCTCACATTGCCCGAGATGGCCGGTGAAGACATCCGCCGGGTGGTGGATGTGTGGGCGGAGCAGGTCGCAGAGCTGGGTGAGCGCTATCGCTGGGTGCAGGTGTTCGAGAACAAGGGCGAGATGATGGGCGCTTCCAATCCCCATCCCCATGGGCAGATTTGGGCCGGCAGCGTGTTGCCCAACGAGCCGGCCCGGGAAGACCGCAATCAACGGGCCTACTTTCAGGAACACAGCTCCCCGATGCTGCTAGACTACGCCAGGCTGGAGATGGAGAGCGGGGAGCGGGTGGTTGTGGGCAACGATCACTGGCTGGTCGTCGTGCCCTTCTGGGCAGTGTGGCCGTTTGAGACGCTGCTTCTGCCGCGCCGGCACATCCCCCACCTGCCTGATCTCAGCGACGCGGAGCGAGATGCCCTGGCAGACGTCCTCAAGCGGCTGCTGACGCGGTACGACAACCTGTTTGAGACGTCGTTTCCCTACTCCATGGGCTGGCACGGTGTGCCTACCGATGACGGCGAGTACCCGCACTGGCAACTTCATGCGCACTTCTACCCACCACTGTTGCGCTCTGCCACGGTTCGCAAATTCATGGTCGGCTACGAAATGCTGGCTGAGCCGCAGCGCGACCTGACGGCGGAACAGGCCGCAGCGCGTCTGCGAGCCCTTCCCGAGGTGCACTATCGCCACGCTCAGGGTGTTCCAGACGGCAGGAGGTGAGGCATGGCCCGGTCTGCTATCCCCGATGAGGTTTCAGCCCGTTTTGCTGAAATGTTTGGCCGGCCCCCCACCCTCCTGGCCCGCGCTCCAGGGCGGGTCAACCTGATCGGAGAGCACACTGACTACAACGACGGGTTCGTGTTGCCCATGGCGATCGATCGGGCGATATGGCTGGCCGTACGTCCCCGGGCCGACCAGCGCGTTGTTGTCCACTCCCTGGAATTCGATCAGACGGTGACGTTTTCACTGGCGAGGTTGCAGAATGAACACGCCGGCTGGGTCGAGTACATCCGGGGCGTGGCCTGGGCATTGCAAGAGGCGGGCTACGCGCTGCGCGGTTGGGAGGGGGTCCTGGCCGGCGATGTGCCCATCGGGGCCGGCCTGTCCTCATCAGCGGCGCTGGAGATGGCGACCGCCCGCGCCTTCGCGGCGGTGTCGGAGTTACCGTGGGAACCGAAAAGCATGGCCCGGTTGGGGCAACGCGCCGAGAATGAGTGGGTCGGCATGAAATGTGGCATCATGGATCAGATGATCTCTGCGGCAGGTCAGGCCGGCCACGCCCTGCTGATCGACTGCCGGACCCTGGACACGCAGCCCGTGCCGTTGCCGCCGGCCACGGTTGTGGTCGTGCTGGACACCGCTACTCGTCGTGGTCTCACCGACTCTGCCTACAACGAGCGCCGGGCGCAATGCGAAGCGGCGGCGCGCTTTTTCGGTGTGCCGGCGCTACGCGACCTGGATG
>RFJM01000219.1 GCA_003694905.1 Caldilineae bacterium | reverse complement strand
GCATCAGGCTGGGGCCCCACAGAGCGCCCTCCTCGCCCCCCGAAACCCCCACGCCGAGATAGCGCAGGCCCGCGGCCTCCAGCTCGCGCGAGCGCCGCTCCGTGTCTTGGAAGAAGGAGTTACCTCCGTCGATGATCAGGTCGCCCTCTTCCAGCAGGGGTTTGAGCTGGCCGATGACGGCATCGACGGCGCGGCCCGCCTGCACCATGATCATGACTTTGCGCGGGCGTTTGAGCGAGCTGACAAGCTCTTCCAGCGTGTAGGTGGGGGTGATGTTCTTGCCGGCAGCAGGCCCGGCCGCGAATCTCTCGGTTTTTGCCGTCGTACGATTGTATACCGAAACGGCAAAGCCGTTTCGCTCCATGTTTAGCACCAGGTTCTGGCCCATGACGGCCAGACCGATCAGGCCGATATCCGATTGTGTCATGGTGAAAGACTCCGTTTGATTTTTCGGGATTGAGAGCTGAATCCACCGCGTGAAGCCGGGAATTACACGCACGACTTCTGTCTCAAGTGGATTCGGATTTGAATGACGAAAAGCTAAGCAGTGGTGACCAGCCGGGCATAGAGCTCTTGCTGTCGCGCCATCGCCTCTCGATAGCGCCGGTGATACTCAGGTCGCGGCCGGCAGGTGTCGCCCACGAAAAGCGGGGCATCCCGCACATCATCATAGACGCCCAGGGCCTCCAGCGCCAAGAGAGCGACCCCGCGCGCCGAAGCCTCGGCCACGGCCGAGACCTGCATCGGCCGGCCCAGCGCGTCGGTGACAATCTGCCGCCAGACCGGCGAACCGAGCAGCGCGCCGCCGCTGGCGACGATCTCCGGTTCCTTCGGCAGCAGCGAGCGGATCTGCTCGTAGACCAGTGCCAGGCGAAAGGCCACGGCTTCCATACCCGCCTGCAATATATCCAGCGGGCCGGTGGCCAGGGTAAGGCCGTGGATGGTGGCGCGCGCATGGCCGGCCCAGCCGGGGCTACGCTCTCCCGCCAGAAAGGGCAAGACCGTCAGTCCGTGGGCATCGGCCGCGCGGGCGGCCAGCGCCTCCTCTACAGCCTCCTCATCCGCCAGCCGCAGGATTTGCCGCAACCAGGCGTACACCATCCCCCCTTCTGTCAAGGCCCCGCCGGGCAGGGCCCGCCGCGCGTCCACGCGATAGCACCAAAGGCCGGCCGGGAGTCTGGGGATTTCGTCTTCGATGACGGCTCGCATGGCGCTGCTGGTACCCATGGTCAACGCTATCCGGCCGGCGTGGGTGCAGCCGCTGCCGATATTGGCAGCGGCGCCATCGCCGATGGCGGGAAACCAGGGGACTTCGGTCAGCGCAGGCCAGCGGCGAGCGTAGGCGGGCCGCAATCCACGGCGGGCATGGCCGACATCGCCCAGAGGAGAGAGATGCTCGCGGCCAATGGGTAGATGCCGGAGCAGCTCCTCGTCCCAGCAGAGACGGCGCCAGTCCAGCAGACCAGACCAGGCGGCCACCGAATAAGTCACCGAAGTCTCGCCGAACAGCTTCAGCTCGAGATACTCGCCGAGGGAAATCCAGCGACGCACGCGCGCGAAGTCGTCCGGAAAGGTGCGGGCAATCCAGCGCAAGCGCGCGGGCAGGTAGGAGGGATGAAAGCGACAGCCGGTGCGATTGTGGGTCTCCTCCTCGTCCAGCTCGCGGCGTAGTTCCTCCACCTCGCCGGCCGAGCGCGTGTCGGCATACGTGGTCAGCGGGAAGACGACATTGCCTTCGGCGTCAATGCCCAGCACGTTGTTCACAAATGTATCGACGGCCACCGCCGCGATGTCACCTGCCCGCGCGGCAGCTCGTTCGAGCACCGCATCGATGGTGGTGAAGATGCCTGCCAGCAATTCGTCCGGATCCGCCTCCGAAGCGCCCGGCGGCGTATTGTGTACCGTCACCGGTTGACGCGCCTCGCTCTCCCGCACCGCCCGGCCTAGGCGGTCGAAGAGCAGCGCCCTGGCCGACGAGGTGCCGATATCGAGCGACAGGATTAGCGGACTCGCCGCTTCCGCAAGGGAGATAGTGGGCCGCAGATCGTGGGCTGTCACGAGCTTTTCTCGGCCTCGGGCTTCAGCCGGTAGAGCATCTCGCCGGCATGGGGAACGAGCAAGATACCCTCGTCTTCCCGGCCGGCCCACTCATCGGGGTGAATGGTGTCGGGATCGCGATAACCCAGCCCAACTCTTTCGCAGCGTTCTTTGGGGATGCGGGTCGCCAGAATCACATCGATACGCGGCCGTTCGACACCGTTTTCGTAGGTGCCCATCCCGCGTAGATGGGTGGAATGCGCGATCACCCCCCACGGGTAGTGCTTGAAACGATCCCATTGCTTGACGAAGTAGTCCCGCACATGGTAGCCGATTTCATCCAGAATGCGGCCATGGGTGTAGGAGATCTCGTCGATATGCGGCGCGTAGATGGTGACGCTACCCCCATCGGCGATGACCGGCTCCAGCTTGTACATGCCCTTGGCCGCGGTCCAGATGTCATCGTACATCTCGGGCATGACCGAGAGTACGTGGCGATAGGGGCGATCGACCCAGATGATATGCAGT
>RFJM01000218.1 GCA_003694905.1 Caldilineae bacterium | reverse complement strand
GGTAGAACATGGGGATCGGGGCCAGCCGCATGATGGAGCCGTTTCCGGCCGTGTAGGGATCCGTTGACCCCGCGTAGGGATCGCCTCGCTCGCGGAATCTCCGCAGCGCCGCCGCCACCGTTGTGCCGATGTCGAAACAGACACCGTTGCTGCTGAGATACCCTTCCTCATGCCAGCGGCAGTAACGTTCCATCTGATCGCGCGCATCGAATCCATCGCAGAGCAGAAGACTTTCGGCCAGACATAGGGCCATGGAGGTGTCATCGGTCCACTCTCCGGCCCTGAGGTGGAAGGGCCCGCCGCCAACCATGTCCTGGATGGGGCTGAATGTCCCGCGAGGGCGGAACTCCAGGGTGGTGCCCAGCGCATCGCCGCAGGCCAGGCCCAGGAGACAGCCCAGATAGCGCTCCTTCAGGGTCGGGGAAGAAGTCTGTGACATGCGCGCCTCCTCGTTCAGCGGGACTCTGCGCCCCTGCGCTGTTCGGCAGTCTCGCGCAGCACCCGCCTCACCGCCTCCAGGGGCAGTTGTTCCAGACGCCGGAAGCGGATACAGCTCTTGCCGCAGTTCAGATGGCCGAAATCCTCTCTGTGTGCGGCCAGCGTCTCGGAGTCCACGTACAGACTGAGGTAATGTTTTTGCGATGCCAGTGCCGCCAGAAAATCGCCGGCCACATCATACGTCGGCATGCCGTAGCGCATGGATTCCACGGCGTCGGGCACGGTCTCCAAGATCAGGTCGCGCACCACCCGCAATGCTTCTCTGCGATTGTCCGGCTGGGCATCGACGTATTCGGCAAAAGAACCAAAGGTTGACTTCATGATGTTCGTCTCGGTGGAGGCAATCCTTCGCTGGAGGCAGAAACGCCGAACTGAAGCTCCTGCATCATCTCTGCCGGCCCGGAGGCCAGCTTTCCTTCCAGATCAAGGAAGATACCCGTCGAGTAGTCCTGGAGCAGGAGGGTACGTTCGGGTAGGCGATGGACCTGATGCAGCCAGGTGCCGCGAAAACGCCGAACATCCACCAGCCTGGAAGTGATCTCGATGCGATCGCCCAGCGCGGGCCAGTGGCGGAACTCGCTATCATGCCGGGCCTGGAATGTCAGAAAGTTTGCGGCCACCCGGCGTTCGTGGGGCCAGCCTCCCTGATCGGAGGCGTCGAACAGGGCCTCCTCCAGCCAGTGGTAGATGGCTTTGGGATGGGCAAAACCGTCGGGCCCACACTCGGTACGCGTGACCTGATGTATCCACGTGTAGCTGCGTAGTCCCTCGGGAGTGGGCGAGAGTCGAAGGGGCTTGGGCTGCGCGCCCGCCTCCCGCGAGAAGAGGGGGACCAGTTCCTCGGGCAGGGTGGTTGCCTCCCGCGAAAGGCGATGCACCCGCTGCCACTCGGACCGCGACCGAAAAACCGAGACGGGACCGGCGTCCTGTCTGTTGGCCTGCACCTCGAAGCCCAGGATCAGCTCGGTCTCACGGCTGCCTTCCAGCCAGAGCAACCCGCGCAGGCGATCCCCAACCAGGGTCGCCTGTCGATACTCCGCGCTGAGCCGGTGCAGGCACCAGCTGTGCTCCCCCTCGCGCTGCCAGTCGGCCGCGAATCCGCCCGCGAGCAGGGTCTGCGCGAAACAGTGATGCAGCAGGTCGATATAGACTGCGTTGTTGACGTGGCCAAAGGTATCGCAATCGCTGGGTCGGATACTCAACTCCAGGGGGAACATAGCAACGTTCTTGGCAATGGCATGCAGTTCAGGCCAGGCCGCGATAGCAGGCCGGCCGGCGGTCGGCAAACACGGGGATACGGCTGCGGATCTCATCCGCCTGGGCCAGATCGATCTCGGCGGTGAGGAGAAGCGGTTGCTCCCCCGCCTCCACCACGATCTCGCCCCAGGGATCCACCAGCATCGAGTGTCCGCAGAAGCGATTTGCCCGGTCGGATCCCACACGATTGACCGCGGCAATGAAGCACTGGTTCTCGATGGCCCGCGCCTGGAGCAGGGTGCGCCAGTGGTGGAGCCGGGGGTGGGGCCACTCGCTGGGCAGGAGGATCAGCCTGGCGCCGGCAACGGCGTAGGCGCGAAACAGCTCCGGAAAACGCAGATCGTAGCAGATGGCGAGGCCGGTATCGCCCCAGGGCAAGGAATACAGGCCCGGTTCGTCCCCCGCCTGCAGCCAGCGGTCCTCCTGCATGAGGCCGAAACGATGGATCTTGCCGTAGGGGCCCAGCACCTGCCCCTGCGGCCCAAAGAGGGGTGCGCCGTTGAAAGGCCCCGCTTCCCCGCGTATCAGATAGGAGCCCGCGATCCACAGGCCGTAGCGCCGTGCCCATGCCGACAATGTCGTGGCGGTGGGACCGCCAGGACAGGGTTCGGCCAGTTGCTCTGCTCGCTCCAGGTCATAGCCCGTTGTCCAGAGTTCGGGCAAAAGGATGAGATGGGATCGGCGCCGCGCCGCCTCCTCGACCAGCCTATGCGCCTGGGCCAGGTTCGCGTCCCGGTCGCCGAGGTGGATGTCGATCTGCGCCAGGGAGATGGTGATGGTTTGCTCAGGCATCGTCTGGAGATGACTCGGGTGGTTGGGGGCCGGCCTCCAGCAGGGCATCCAGGGCCGCGGCCGGGTTCTCGGGCAGCCGGCCGGGCGACGTTTGTCGCTGTGACCCGACCCTGGTTGCCGAGTCCCCTACAGGCGCCTGGTCCGCGCGCGTGATGCGCGCCGGTTCGCCGGCCTGGGTGGAGACAGTGGGAGGCGGTGGTTCGGCCTCGGCGGCCGTCGAGGGGCGCGCCGCAGGTGGAGCCGGCTTTCTGGCCGCCGTAAGCCCTCGCGCCAGCAAGTACACGCCCAGCACCAGGAGCGCGACCGGCCACAGGCGGACAACCACGCTGCGATCACCGTATCCCGCCACCAGCAGCATGGCCGCAAAGACGGCCAGTACCCCGGCCATGAGCAATGCCCACAAGAAGCGCCGGTGATTGCCGGCAAAGAGATACAGCAGCAGGAAGCTGAAACCGAAGCCACCGAACAATGCGGCACCGAGCAGATGCTCCGATTCGGGCGGCACGCCCACGCCGAGGCTGACCAGCGCCACTACGGCAATGGTGCCGGTCTGCAGCAGTGCCCACCAGCGCTCGTGACGGTTGCTGAGAAAAAGGAGCAGAAAACCGATGGCGATGCCCAGCAGGAAGACCGCGCCCACCCAAACGGCGGCAATCGCCTCGACGGTGCTGAGATACACCACCGCGCCCAGGGTGAGAAAACTC
>RFJM01000217.1 GCA_003694905.1 Caldilineae bacterium | reverse complement strand
GCCTGACACCTTGTCTGCACCGCGGCCCCTGGGGGGCGCAGCGCCGTTGCACGGGCGGTAGCCCGTGCGGGCGCCGGCCCGCGCGCGGCTGTCCGCGCTAGATCTGCGGCAGGAACCGCCGCATCACTTCCAGATTCGCCAGCGCCCGACCCGCGCCGATAGCCACACAGGCAATAGGATACTCCGCCACGAAGCAGGGCACATGTGTCTCGCGCGTCAGCAACTCATCGATATTGCGCAGCTGAGCCCCTCCCCCTGTCAAGATCATCCCCCGGTCGATTATGTCCGAAGCCAGTTCCGGCGGCGTCTTCTCCAACGTCTGGCGCACCGCGCCCACGATCGCCTGCAACGGATCTGAGATGGCCTCGGTCACCTCATCCGACGTCACCGTAATCGTCTTCGGCAAGCCGGTCACCTGGTCTCGCCCTCGTATCTCCATGGTCAACACATCTTCCAGGGGCAGTGCAGACCCGATCTGGATCTTCAGCTCTTCGGCCGTCTGCTCGCCAATGACCACATTGTACTTGCGGCGAATATAGGCGATGATAGCCTGATCAATGCGATTCCCTGCCACACGTACACTACTCCACACCACAATATCGTTCATCGACACCACGGCCGCCTCGCTCGTACCGCCGCCGATATCCACCACCATATTCCCTGTCGGCGTATTCACCGGCAGCCCGGCCCCCATCGCCGCGGCCAGAGGCTCCGGAATCAGATATGCCTCCTTTGCACCGGCCTGCAGCGCTGCATCGTAGACCGCGCGGCGTTCCACGCTTGTCACCCCCTTGGGAGCACTCATCATCACCTGGGGGCGCAGCAAGGGATTCCGGCCGATCACCTTGCGGATGAAATGGCGCAGCATCGCCTCCGTGACCATATAGTCGGCGATGACCCCGTCCCTGACCGGTCGTGCCACCTCGATACTCTCGGGCACGCGGCCGATCATCTCTGCTGCTTCTGCACCCACGGCCACGATCTTGTTATCGCGCTGGGCAATAGCCACCACACTAGGCTCTTGTAAAACCACGCCTCGGCCGCGTACATAGACCAGGACATTGACAGTTCCGAGGTCGATTCCGATCTGTTTCTCAAACATGAATACTATCCTCTCACTCGGGATAAAGAACGGTGGCAGGATTATAGTGCACAGCAGTTAGGAAAAGAAATCCGCGATCCCTCGTACACAAGAAGCCGGACGTTCAGGGAAACGCCCGGCCTTCGTTGGAGGTGTGGATGGGCCAAACGTCAGGACTCCTCTTCCTCTGCACCGCCGGGGCGATAGGGCCGTTCTGCAGCGCGACGGCCCCCGCGACGTCGTCGCACCAGATCCAAACGCACGCGCGAGCGCCGCAACGCGGCCTCCATCGCCACCCGACGGTCCACATCGCGATCTCGTTCGGGGCTGGCCAGATACTCCTGGGCGCGGCGCAGTGCGGCCTCGGCGCGAGCAGCATCGATCTCTTCGACCGACTCGCCGGAGCGCGCGACCAGCACCACCTTATCCGGGCGTACCTCCACAAAGCCACCGCCCACGGCGAAATAGCGGTCCTCCTCTCCTTCGATGCGCACCATAACCTCACCCGGTTCGACCACAGCCATCAGGGGCGCGTGCTTAGGCAGCACCCCAATGACCCCGTCAGCTCCGGGGATCAGTACCATATTGACATCGCCTTCGAAAACAATGTGATCTTGAGCTACGAACTCGAATCGCAGAGTGGACATAAGCCAAACCTACGCCTGAGCACGAATGCGTGCGGCCTTCTCCACCGCCTCTTCGATGGTACCGACCATGTAGAAGGCGGCTTCAGGCAGATCGTCGTGCTTCCCTTCGAGGATTTCCTTGAACCCGCGCACCGTATCTTCGACCTTCACATAGCGGCCAGGCTGACCGGTAAATACCTCGGCCACAAAGAAAGGCTGCGTGAGGAAGCGCTGAATCTTACGAGCCCTCGCTACCGTCAGCTTATCCTCTTCACTCAGCTCCTCGACACCGAGAATGGCGATGATATCCTGAAGGTCCTTATAGCGCTGCAAGGCTTGCTGAACCCCGCGCGCCACCTGGTAATGCTCCTCGCCGATGATATTCGGGTCGAGGATACGGCTGGTCGAAGCCAGCGGATCGATGGCGGGATACAGCGCCTGCTCGGCCAGCGCCCGTTCTAGCGAGATCGTTGCATCCAGGTGGGCGAACGTCGTAGCAGGAGCGGGATCCGTATAGTCGTCCGCAGGGACATAGATGGCCTGCATCGAAGTAATCGAACCGCGTTTGGTCGAGGTAATCCGTTCCTGCAGCTCACCCATGTCCGTACCCAGATTCGGCTGATACCCCACCGCGCTGGGTAGACGGCCCAACAGCGCCGAAACCTCGGAGCCGGCCTGCACAAAACGGAAGATATTATCGATAAAGAGCAGTACATCGCGACCTTCGTCGCGGAAATACTCGGCCATCGTCACTGCCGTGAGCCCCACACGCAGGCGCGCACCCGGCGGCTCGTTCATCTGGCCGAACACCATGACCGTAGAGGGCAGCACCCCCGATTCCTTCATCTCGTGCCAGAGGTCATTCCCTTCGCGGCTGCGCTCGCCCACTCCTGCGAACACCGAATAGCCGGCATGTTCTTCGGCCACATTCCGGATCAACTCCTGGATGATCACCGTCTTGCCCACACCGGCACCGCCGAACACCCCCGTCTTACCGCCCTTGGTAAAGGGCGCAATCAGGTCAATCACCTTGATGCCCGTCTCGAACATCTCGGCCTTAGTCGATTGTTCTTCGAACGCGGGGGCCTCGCGATGGATGGGATAGTACGTCTCTGCTTCCACATCCCCCAGATTGTCGATGGGATTGCCCGTCACATCGAAGATGCGGCCAAGAGTACCCGGTCCTACGGGCACCGTAATAGGCCCACCCGTGGCGATGGCCTCCATGCCGCGGCGCAGGCCGTCCGTAGAGGACATGGCCACCGTACGTACCCGTTCGTTACCCAGCAGTTGCTGCACTTCACAAACCAGTACGCCGCCGCCCTCCAGAGGGATTTCCACCGCGTCGAAAATATCGGGGAGTTGGCCTTCCGGGAACTCGCAGTCGACCACGGGGCCCACCACCCGGATAATACGTCCTGTGACTTTTTCCTTATTTCCGTTCGTGCTCATCCAGTTGAACCTCCAACTGGGCCTGCCACCATCCCTTACGAGGACGGTGGTCCGGCCCATGATTTTGACATTATCTTGCTTGCACGGCATTGACCGCGCCGCTGATATCGAGCAAGGCCATGGTAATCGACTGTTGTCGGGCCTTGTTATAGGTGAGCGTCAGATCGCCGATCAGCTCTTCGGCCGCATCCGTGGCATTGCGCATCGCCACCATGCGTGCCGAATGCTCGCTGGCAATCGCTTCGTAGAGAGCCTGCAGGATTTGAACCTCGGTGAAGCTGTACAACACCTGATTCAACACCGTCGGAGCATCGGGTTCGAAGATATAGTCGGCTGCCATATTTGCCGGCAGCGCCTCTTCTTCCTCGATGATCTCGATAGGCAAGAGCTGCACCACCTGTGGTTCCTGTCGAATCGTATTGTAGAAACGCGTGTAGCCGATATACACCGCATCGTACCGCTCATTGACAAAATCCTCGATCACGATGCGCGCAATCGGTCCCACCGACGAGGCCTTACTATGGGCCCTCTCATCCACCTTCGCCAGCACGGAACTCGAAGGTCGATCGCCGATACCGGTAAACTCCGCGCGAATGGGAGGACCATAACGGCGCATCCAATCGCGTCCCTTTCGGCCCACCGTCACCAGCTCCACCTCTTTGCCCTCGCGCTGCCATTGCTGAATATGGTGGGCCGCCACGCGGATCATATTGCTGTTCAGACCGCCCGCCAGCCCGCGATCTGCCGTAATCAGCAGAAGGGCGACACGCTTGATCTCACGAGCCTGCAGCAGCGGCTGTTCCGCCGCCTGGGTACTGCGCAAGTGGGAGAGAAAGGCCAGCACCTCATGCGCCTTGCGGGCGTAGGGGCGCGTCGCCTCCACCTGCGCCTGGGCCCGCCGCATCTTGGATGCCGAAACAGCCTCCATAGCGCGGGTCACCTGCGAGATATTCTTGACACTGCGGATACGGCGTTTGATGTCGCGTTCGGTAGCCAAGCTACTATCCTCTCAGAAACCTTCGTCGAACAGAATCGCTCAGACGAATTGTTTATTGAACTCGCTAATGGCCAGCTTAAGACTATCCTCGGTTTGCTCGGACAGCTGCTTCTCGCGCTCGATCGTGTTACCGATCTCCGGATAATTCGTGGCCATGAACTGATAGAACTTCTGCTCCCACTCGGGGATGCGATCTATCTCGATGTCGTCGATGTAGCCGTGAGTACCGGCGTAGATCACCATCACCTGATTGGCCAGCGATACCGGCTGATACTGCGGCTGCTTGAGCAACTGCGTAAGGCGCTGGAAGCGATCCAGCTGTCGCTGTGTCGCCTTATCCAGATCCGACCCGAATTGGGCGAACGCAGCCAGCTCGCGACCCTGGGCCAGTTCCAGCTTCATGCGGCCGGCCACCTGCTTCATCGCCTTCGTCTGCGCCGATGACCCCACGCGCGACACCGACAGACCCACATTCAAAGCCGGGCGAATACCTGCGTAGAAGAGGTCCGCCTCCAGGTAGATCTGCCCGTCGGTGATGGAGATCACGTTGGTGGGGATATAGGCCGAAACGTCGCCAGCCTGCGTCTCGATGATAGGCAACGCCGTCAGCGAACCGCCACCGTACTCTTCCGAAAGCTTGGCCGCACGCTCGAGCAGACGACTATGCAGATAGAACACATCGCCCGGATACGCCTCACGGCCGGGCGGGCGGCGCAACAGCAGCGATACCTGGCGGTAGGCCCAGGCATGCTTGCTGAGATCATCATAGACGATCAGCGCGTCGCGACCCTGTTCCATGAACTCCTCGCCGATAGCACAACCCGCGTAGGGAGCCAGATACTGCAGCGCTGCCGGCTCCGAGGCCGTGGCCGCTACGACAATGGTGTGCTCCATGGCGCCGTACTTCTCCAGTGTCGCCACCACCTGTGCCACACTGGAGCGCTTCTGACCGATGGCCACATAGATGCAGATGAGATCCTGGCCTTTCTGATTGATAATGGTGTCGACGGCAACAGCGGTTTTACCCGTCTGGCGGTCACCGATGATCAGCTCACGCTGACCGCGTCCGATGGGGATCATCGCATCGATCGCCTTGATGCCCGTTTGCACCGGTGTATCCACGCTCTTGCGCGTGACCACATTGGGAGCAATACGTTCCACCGGCCGGTATTTCTCACTCTCGATAGGGCCCTTGCCGTCGATAGGCTGCCCCACGGCGTTGATCACGCGGCCAATGAGCGCATCGCCCACAGGCACCGAGGCAATACGTCCCGTACTGCGCACCAGGTCTCCTTCCTGGATATCGCTGTAGTCGCCCATGATGATGGCACCAACGGTGTCTTCATCCAGGTTGAGGGCCACACCCAAAACGCCGTTCGGGAATTCGACCAGCTCGCTGGCCATAGCGTTCTGCAGGCCGCTGATGCGGGCGATACCATCACCCACCTCCACGACCGTGCCCACATCCACCATGCGAGCAGGCGCTTCGAAGTGTTGAATTTGTTCTTTTAGCTGCCGGGTGAACTCGTCAAGACCGACTACCATAGATTTCTCCTAGAATATAGCGTGTTGCCGGTGGCAGGCCGGGCCGTAGATGGGGACGCCGTCCTCACGAGCGCGTGCGCACGCCCAGTTGCTGGCGCAAGGCATCGATACGGCCGCGCACACTGTCATCGATGAGCTTGTCACCGACCTGGACGACTAGTCCGCCCAGGATCTCCGGATCCACCGCGAAAATGAACTCCAGATTGGCACCGAAGCGTTCGATCAGGCGGGCGCGGATCTTTTCCTTCTCATCTTCATCCAACTCGACGGCGCTGGTAATCACGGCTTTCTGCGGACCACCGGCTTCCTCGCGCACGACTCGCGTCAACTGGGTCAGGATGTCATCCACGAAACCCAGATCGTTATTCGCAGCCAGGATATGCAGGAAATTGCGCAATTCCTGGGGTGAACCGTCGGGCAACAGTCCTTCCAGCAATCCCGCCTTGGTCTCCGGTTCCACCGCCGGATCGCTCAGGCGGGCGCGGAGATCACCATTAGAAACATAAGCCGCGCCGACCTTGGAGAGACCGTCGATCCAGGGTTCGAGAACAGCTGCCAGTATGCCGCGAGTGTACGCTTCAGGCGTCCTTTCCATGTCAGTTCAAACTCGTTTCAGAGAGGAACTCTTCGATCAATTTGTGCTGAGCCGATTCATCCAGACTCTGGCGCACCACGCGTTCGGTTGCCAGCAGGGCCAGCTCCGCGATCTGCTTGTGCGCCTCGGCCAGGATGCGTTGCTTCTCGGCCTCAGCCTCTTCTACAGCGCGGGTCTTAATGGCCTCGGCTTCGCGCTGGGCTTCCGCCAGGATATCGGCACGAATACGTTCGGCCTGTGCCGAAGCCTCGCTGATGCGCCGCTGCGCGTCCGCGCGCTCTGCCTCGATCTGAGCCATCAGTCGTGCCCGCTCCTCTTCGGCCTCTTTCCGGGCCACGTCGGCCGCAGCCAGACCTTCGGCGATGCGCCGCTTGCGTTCATCCAGCATGCGCCGCAGAGGCGGAAACACGAACCGGTTCAGAATCAAGTAGAGGATAACAAAGTTGATGATCTGCGCTAGCAGAAAAGGTCCATTTACGCCCAGTTGGGACATTAGGCACCTCCTTTAGCCGATGGGGATGTTAGCGGACCTGATACTTAGCTGAGGCCGGGAGCGCCAACAAACAGCAACAGGAGTGCAACGACCAGAGCGTAAATGGCGATGGATTCGGCAAAGACGATACCAAGAATCATGTTGGTGCGGATTTCGCCGGCGAACTCGGGGTTGCGGCCCATTGCCTGCAACGCACCCATCACCAGGAGACCGATGCCGATGCCGGGGCCGATGGCGCCAAAACCAATTGCGATGGCGGGAGCAAGGATTTGAATCATGATGCTGTTAGATCCTCCAATGTTGCGGGTTAAATGGATTTAAGCTCTGCTATGTTTGTTCATCACAGGCAATGCAGACGATCAATGATGTTCGTCGCCGGCATGACTGTGAATGGATTGCTCGAAATAGATAACGGTCAAAATGGCAAAAACGAAGGCCTGCATGAAGCCGACAAACAGCTCCAGCCCAAAGAAGGGCAGGGGAAGCAATAACGCCAGCAAGAAGGCCATCACGAACAGGAGTACCTGCCCGGCAAATATGTTGCCAAAGAGACGGAAGGAGAGGCTGACGATCTTGGCCAGCTCTGAAATGAACTCGAGAACACCGATAAGCGAGTCGATGAACTTGTTGTTGGTATAAACGGGCGCCACAAAACGACGTGCGTACTTGCCGCGTAGGCGGCGGATACCGATCACCTGGCTGATCCCCACCGAGATCAACGCCAGAGCAATGGGCAGGTTCAGATCGGTCGCGGCAGCGCGGAAGAACGGCAGCAGCGTATAGCCGCCGGAAGCATGCTCGGGATCATGCGGTCCATGATAGGCTTCGCCATGCGCCTCGGCCTCTTCGGCCTCCTCCAGCGCACGCTGTTTCTGTTCGTCCGTCAGCGAAATGGAAATAGCCCCTTTCGGCCGAACGATGGAGGGCAGCCCCAGGAAGGTCCCCTTGGCCGCACCACTCGTCACTGTGCCTCCTGATTCCACATACGTCACTTCCAACGGCTCGATGATGCCCACACTGTCGAAGCCGGGTACCAGCTCCCACCAGTTCGCAATCAGCAGGAAGAGCAGCACCGTCATGAACATGGGCATCCACTTGCGGCCGTTGTCCTTGCCCGCAATGTCCGTGATCATGCCGTCGAAGGCTTCCCAAACCCACTCGAAGAGGTTTTGCAGCCCCTCCGGCACATCTCTCATCTTGCGAACGGCCAGCAAACCCAATACGACCAGGGTCACATCGGCCAGCAGCGTAGCCAGCAATGTGTTGGTGACAGGGAACCCAAAGATGCTCAGGCCGGGGATCTTCTCGGCCGGAAGCTGGATGGTGGGCATTGCCGGCTTGACAAACAAGACGGACAGGATAATGGCCACCAGTATGCCGCCCAGAATGAAGGGGTTTCTGCCTTGTAGAAGTCTCTGCACTACGAATTCTCCTTTTCTTCTTCGGTTTCAGGAGGCGCAAGCGCTAGATAGCGGGATTGAATACTTCGGAACAGGAGGATAAGGGCCACGGTCATCCCGAAAACCATTCCACCCAAAAGTCCCCAGGGAGCCGTACCGAGCACGGTGTCAACCGTCAACCCCAGCAGGAGGGGGCCGAACAACGCCAGAGCGACCCATATCGAAAGCTGAATCGCCAGCCGCACCCATTCAGGATGCTTCTTTGCATTCTGCCGTTGCTGCATCATGACTCCCTATATTCCGATTCCGAAGTCGAATCAGAGTCGGAATTGTGGGTAGGATGGTGCGGCCTTCACAACCGCGACGGGGAGTATAACCGAACCTGTGCCATCGTGCAAAACCGAACACTGTGTTTGTGTGAAGGGAAGATCCCAATGTTTGGGCTGTTTTCGGCCGCTCGTGACCGGCCAACCCTCACAATTGGCGGAAATGGACCGGCCAACCATCCGGGTCGGAGCTGGTCAAACGGTCGGGACCGGTACGCTGTATGGGGTAGCCCCCCTGCTGCAGGCGTCGAGCCAGCCCATCCAGATCGCTCACACCAAAGACTGCTTCGGTCGCGTGCGGCCGCCCGAGGCCGCGACACCGCCAGTTCACCTGGCGCAGGACAACGGCCGTGTTGGCGGCCAGCAAGTGGACATGGCCAAAGACCGAATACCCCAGCGGCAAACCCACGATCTCGCGATAGAAGCGGGTACCGGCCGTGATATCGCCTACGTAGACGGTCAACTCGGCGAATCCGTGCAGAGTAATGGGGCGGCCGGGGTCGGTATCCTGCCGTCGCCGCGTGCGAAGAAGTTTCCGCTCGGAGAGTTTCCAGGTCGAAGGGTCGGTGGGCTGGTGCAGGGCGATAGGCGTGCCGTCGCTATCCAGGAGCACAAGCACATTCAAGCCGGGGATCATCTCCTCGAATACGAGGGGAATGCCCCTGGCCTGGAGGTAGCCACGCGCGGCACCGAAGTCATCGATCAGAAATGCGGGCAACACGCCATGGGGCCGGGCAGTGCCGCAGGGCTGGGCTCCTGCCAAGAGACGCCATTCCACGTCGCCCATCCGATAGACCGGCACCTCTTCATCGCTTACCAGCCCGCAATGCTCGCGCCAGAAAGCCCGCGCCTGTTCTATGTCCCGAACATAGGTCTGTACGGCCAACAGCACGGGCACATTCTCACTTGCCGCCGTTTGCATCGTCATTGGCCGAAGCGCCCGGTCCGTTCGCTTCCAGGAATTGAGCGGCCTGTTCGCGGTCCACATACCAGGGTTTGTCCGCCAACCGGTATTCTCCAGGCTCCTTGCCTTCGGCTACATCCAGTGCCGCCAGCAGATCTTCGAAATGGTGGATGGGATCTGTCTCCAGCAAGATGGAGAGTATGCGGTCTTCCTGCAGAACAAAGGCGCAATGGGTGCGGAAGTTTCGGCCTTCCACCTGCTTGATAGGAACTCCCACTGCGCGGGCGAACTCGCCTTTCTCGTCGCTGAGGGCATGGATCGGTGCTTCGACCAGGTCCAGCCAGCTGGCCAGCCGATTCAGGCTCAGGCCACTGATGACGTAGAGCGTTACATTTCGTTCCGCCAGCATGGCCAGCCGGCCGGGGAGATCGACCCCGCGCGGAGGGAGAGGAAAGGGGTTGACGGCCGCAGGATTGTAGATGCATACACCCAGCGCAAACTCGTCGACCATGTCGGCCGGTGCAAGCATCGGCCCAGCCACGCTGGGTAAGCGCAATCGTGGCAGGAACGACCCTACCGACACGGTGAGACCGGGCAAGCGTACGTAGCTGCGATAGCTCATATCAGCGCCCTTTCCATGTAGGCTTGCGCTTCTCCACAAACGCGGCCATGCCTTCCTTCTGGTCCTCTGTGGCAAACAGCATCTGGAAGAGGCGCCGCTCGAAGTGCAACCCCTGACTCAGGCTCGTCTCGAAGGCCATGTTCACCGCCTCTTTGGCGAACCGAGCCGCCAGTGGCGCCTGGGCCGCAACCTTGGCTGCCAGTTTGACGGCCTGGTCCAGATAGGTCTCCACGGGATAAACATAGTTGATCAGACCCAGCGCCTTCGCTTCATCGGCACTGAGGTAGCGCCCGGTCAGGACCATCTCCATCGCCACGGCCTTGCCCACGGCATGGGTGAGACGCTGGGTACCCCCGAAACCGGGGATGATGCCCAGGTTGATCTCCGGCTGGCCGAACTGCGCGGTTTCGCTGGCCACGATCATGTCGCAGCTCATGGCCAGCTCACAGCCTCCGCCCAGACAGTAGCCGCTCACCGCGGCGATGATGGGTGTCTTGATGTGATGGATGGTCTCCCAGCGGGCGATAATGTCCTCGACCAGCATGTCCACGGTCGAAGCCGTAGCCATCGCCTTGATGTCGGCACCGGCGGCAAATGCGCGCTCGTTGCCCGTGATGACAATACAACGAACGTCCTCATTGCGGTCGAACTCCTCCAGCGCCTGCCCCAGTTCCTGCATCAGTTCGGGGCTGAGGGCATTGAGCGCTTTGGGTCGATTCAGCCGAATCAAGCCCACGCCGGGCTGCGGTTCTTCGGTAAGAATGTATTGGTAGCTCATGGCAGTTACACAGAGTTGTGGATACGGTTGGGTGGAAACGAATGGTCGGAGGAAGACTGCACGGCCGGGTCCTATGCCATATTCTTGCCACCATCGACGTGCCAGGCCACGCCGGTAACATAGCTGGCCGCATCGGAAGCCAGCCACAGGCATAGGGCAGCAACTTCCTCGGGCTCGCCAAGACGGGCCAGGGGTATCTCACTCAGCCAGCGTGCCATCTGGGCTTCGTTCTGGCGCAAGTGTTCGGTCATCGGGGTAATGATGACACCGGGACAAACCGCGTTGACGCGAATGCCGTGGGCGGCGAACTCGCGGGCGGCTTCCTTGGTGAAGCCCACGAGACCGGCCTTACTGGCGGCATAGGCTGCTCTGAGGTAGAGGGGTTGTGACTTGCCGGCGATGGAGGCCATGTTGATGATACTACCCCCGCCCTGCTCACGCATGCGTCGGGCTGCCTGCTGGGTGCACAGGAAAGCGCCGGTGAGATTCACATCCAGCGTCCGCTGCCAGTCGGCCAGCGTATGCTCAAACAGGGAACTCACCGGTTCGATGCCGGCGTTGTTGACGAGCACATCGATGCGCCCCCAGCGTTCATCCATAAACCCGAACATCTCGCTCACCCGCGCGGGGTCGGCCACATCGGCCACAAAAGCCGCGGCATCGGCGTCGCCGGCAACCAAATCCGCGGCGGCGGCTTCCACGCCGGCAGCGTCGATGTCATTGAGGC
>RFJM01000216.1 GCA_003694905.1 Caldilineae bacterium | reverse complement strand
GGTGCGCTGGCCATTGCAGCCATCGGCCTGGTGCAGGCCACTGCCATTTCCCGTTCCATCGCCGCCAAGAGCGGGCAGCGGCTCGACTACAATCAGGAATTCATTGGCCAGGGCATGGCCAGCCTGGCCTGCGGTTTCCTTTCGGGCTACGTCACGACCGGCTCATTTCTGCGCTCGGCCATCAACTACGAAGCCGGAGCCCGTACCTCGGTCGCGGCCGCGCTGTCGGGCATCTTTCTCTTTGCCATCGTCTTCTTCTTTGCGCCCTTTGCGGTCTATGTGCCCCGAGCCGCCCTCGCCGCCGTTGTCATCGTCGCCGCCTACAACATGGTCAACCGCGCCGAGATGATCCGCATCTGGCGTTCGACGCGCGGGGATTCGGCCATCATGGTGACAACGCTGGTTGCGACCCTCTTCCTTCCCCTGCAGTTCGCCGTCCTCAGCGGCATCCTCATGTCGCTGGCCTACTACCTGCTCAAGACCAGCACCCCCCAGGTGCTCACCGTGCTGCCGGATGCTTCCTTCAAACACCTGACCCATCAGCCCGAGAAACCGCAGTGCCCTCAACTGGCCGTCATCGAGATCCGCGGGGACCTGTACTTCGGTGCCGTCAACCACGTGGAGGAACGGATTCTCGAGAACAAACTCCGCCATCCCGAGCAGCGCTACCTGCTCCTGCGTATGCAGAATGTCCAGCACCTGGATATCAGCGGCGTGCACATGCTCGAATCCCTGACGCGCGCGTATCGCGAAGAGGGGGGCGATGTCTATCTCACCAAAGTGCGTCCGCACGTCCTGGAGCGGATGCAGAGTACCGGGTTCGATGCCGAACTGGGCGAAGACCATTTTCTGGAGGAAGATGAAGCCATCTCCTATCTTTTTTACCACGCCCTTGATCCGGCCGCCTGCATCTACGAGTGCGACACGCGTGCATTCCGCGAGTGCCAGAATCTACCCCGCCCGGATATGACTCTGCCCCTGCCGCCCGAGAGCGCCGACATGGGCGGGACCTTCGAATATGTCGCACCGCGTGAGCTCTATCGTGAGCTCAAAGAGCCTCATCCCCCGCTGGTCATCGATGTACGGGAGGCTCGCGAGTGGCAGCGCGGGCACATTCCCCAGGCGCGCTGGATACCCTTATCCAAGCTGCTCACGGATCCGCCTGATCTGCCCGCAGATACTCCCATCGTCCTGGTCTGCCGCACTACCAGGCGCAGTCGCCGGGCGGCCCAGGCCCTCCGCCAGCGGGGCCTGGACAATATCCGTATCCTGCAGGGCGGCATGCTCGGTTGGGCGGATGCTCATCTGCTCGAAGCCGTCGAGGACTTCGTCTGAGCCTTGTGGCAGGACGGGTTCCCGGCGGAGGAGAAGTCGCATGACAGACCGTGAAGAGAAAAACCTGGGTTTGGAACTGGTCAGAGCCACCGAGGCCGCGGCCATGGTTGCCGGTCGCTGGATGGGCCTGGGCGAGCGTGTCAAGGCAGACCAGATGGCCACCAGCGTTATGCACAGGAGTCTGAATACCATCGACTTTAACGGTTACATCGTCATCGGCGAAGAGGCCAAGAGCGGTCTGCACTCGCCCCTGGATACGGGCAACAGGGTCGGCCGCGGGGCCGGTCCCGAGATGGATGTCATCGTCGATCCCGTCGATGGCACAAGATTGCTGGTGGAGGGCCGGTCGGGTGCCATCTCGGTCGTGGCGGCCGCTCCCCGCGGCAGTATGTGGTCGCCCCCGCCGCAACTGGCCGTCTACATGCACAAGATTGTGGTCGACCGCGAGGTTGCCGATGCCCTTGTGCCCGAATGCATGGACGCCCCGGCCGCCTGGACGCTGGCCCTCATCGCCCGCGTCAAGGGCAAAGAGGTGCGCGACTTGGTGGTCTTCATCCTCGACCGGCCGCGGCACCGCGACCTCATTCAGGAAATCAGGCAGGCCGGCGCCCGCGTGGCTTTGCGCAGTGAAGGGGACATCGCCGGGGCCATTCTGGCAGCCATGCCCCAGAGCGGCGTAGACGTTCTCATGGGCATCGGCGGCGTCACGGAGGGCATTACCGCGGCCTGTGCGGTCAAGGCCCTGGGAGGCGCCATGTTGGGCCGTCTGGCTCCTCAGAGTTCCGAGGATCGTAAGCGCATCGTTGCTGCCGGCATCGATCCTGACGATGTGCTCGACTGCAATCGACTTGTTACCGGCAACGAGATCTTCTTCGCGGCTACGGGCGTCACCGATGGTCCCTTACTGGATGGGGTGCGCTATCGCTCCGGCCGAGCGGAAACCCACTCCCTGGTGCTGCGTGCCGAAACGGGAACCCGGCGCCTCATCCGCGCCGAGCATCTCTTGAAGGAAGATTGAGTGACATCGCCCACCGGCCATCTCTTTCCCATGCCCAGGAGACTACTATGAACCCGTTTCCCACGCGTCCTCTTGCGGACAAGGTCGCCATTATTACAGGTGCCTCGCGCGGTATCGGCGAGGCCATTGCCCGTTGCTATGCCGGAGCTGGCGCGGCCGTGGTGCTGGCCAGCCGCAAACAGCCCGACCTGGACCGGGTAGCCGAGGAGATCCGTGCCGCCGGCGGCGAGGCCCTTCCCGTCGCCGCGCATACGGGCGATCCCAATGCCGTTGCCCGCCTGGTGGATACGGCCATTTCGTCCTATGGCGGCATCGATATCCTCGTCAACAATGCTGCCACCAACCCTCACTTCGGCCCCATCCTGTCGGCCGAAGAAAGCCAGTGGCAGAAGATCCTGGACGTCAATGTACTTGGCTACTTTCGCATGGCAAAAGCCTGTGTGCCTGCCATGCAGAAGCGCGGCGGAGGCAAGATCATCAACATGGCTTCAATTGCAGGACGGTCACCGCAGCCTATGATGGGGGTGTATTGTGTCAGCAAAGCCGCGGTCATCATGCTCACCGAGGTGCTGGCAGTGGAGCTGGCCGGGCTCAACATCCAGGTCAACGCCATCGCACCCGGTTTCATCAAGACCCGTTTCAGCCGGGCTTTGTGGTCCAACCCGCAGATCCACGACACCGTAGTGCAACACACGCCCCAGCAACGCATGGCCACACCCGACGAGCTGACCGGTATTGCCCTCTACCTCGCCTCCGAGGCTTCCAGCTTCACCACAGGCGCTACCATCGTGGTGGATGGCGGCTACACGCTCGGGAGCGGTTTCGGGCTGGGGGCATAGTAGCCGGCTGAAAGCCGGCCCGCCCAGGTTGCGCCAAAGGCCGACATCTTGTGGGACAGGCTTTCCAGCCTGTCCAGGCTACAAGCCGCCGAGATGAGCGAGATGAGCGAACGCGTCGGAAAAGGGGACCGGAAACTTGGACAGATCCATAGCCC
>RFJM01000215.1 GCA_003694905.1 Caldilineae bacterium | reverse complement strand
GCCACACCCACGACCTCGCCCCGGGCATTGAGCATGGGCCCCCCGCTGTTGCCCGGGTTGATGGCCGCGTCCGTCTGAATCACTTCGGGCAGCCGAAACTGCGTATCGGGCAGGGCAACGTCTCGTCCCAAAGCCGAGACAACGCCGGTGGTCAGGCTATTGGTGTTGCCAAAGGGATTGCCGATGACCAGGATGCGGTCGCCTACGTGGAGTTCGTCGATATTGCCGAAAGTGACGGGGCGCAGATCCAAGCCCGTGGGATCCACCTTGATCACCGCCAGGTCGGTATCGCGGTCTTCGCCTACCACTTCCGCCGGAGCCAGAATACCGTCGTAGAAACGCACAACGATACTCGAGGCATCCAGAATCACGTGGCGATTGGTGGCGATGTGGCCCTCGGTATCCAGGACAAAGCCCGAACCCTCGCCCGTATTGAAGAAGAACGGCCTCACATCTTGTGTATCTTCGGGCAGGACACTCTCATCGATAATGCGGATCGCGACCACGCTGGGATTCACCCGCTGATAGACCCGGCGGTAGATCTCCGTTTCGATGTCGTTGTCGATCAGAGCAGGGGGTATGGTCGGGAGAGGAACCGGCGTGGGGGCAGGCTGGACGGTGGGAAGCGCGCGCCGAGGCGCAGGCGTCTGCAGCGCCGTCTGCGCTCTATCGGGCCTGAATACGAAAGTCTGAGCTGCCAGGGCCAGGGCTATGATGCTGATACAGCAGACGAAAATGAAGAACAAAGAGCCGACAAGGAAGATGGGGAGGCGATTCTGTGTCTGATTCATGGTCGATCTCCGGAGCTATCGTTGTGATCAGTCTAACACAGAACTGCCCAAGATGTGGTAAGTCAGGAAACGATGTGAGCGATTTGACAACGGTGCCTGCCCGCGGCCATACTGGCTTCAGTTCTATGCCTCGCTCTAGGGGGTTACGTCATGGTTCGCAAAACCCGATTCGAAGACCTGTTGCAGGAGTTTCGCCTACGCCATCGGTCATTGTGGAACAGCCTGGCCCTGATCGAGCCCGACGCCTGGCAGGAAGCTGTGCTCGCGGGCGGCCGGCGACCACAGGAGTTGTTGCAGGCACGGCTCGAGGACGACCACCGACTGCTACAGGCCGTGGAAGCCGCGGCGGTGGGTCTGCCGGAAACCACGGAAATCGCTGCATCCTCACCTGAGCTACCGTCCTCCCCGACTGCCTTACTCGACAAAGCCGCCGCCTTGGCAGAGAGGCTGGATGCCATGCTGGCGACCTTGGACAATCAGCAATGGCAGCGCAAAGTGCGCGGGTCCTCAGGTCTGCAGACGGTGGCCACCCTGGTAGAGGACCTGAACGCCGCCTACAGCGCTGCCGAGGTGGAGGTGGAGGCCTATCTGGGGAGCTTCGAACGGCTGGGAAAAGAAGGGCTCAAGGCCTGGTTGCTCCGCTGCTACGACGCCATTATGGACAGCGTTGCCGGTTTGAGCGAGGAGGAAATCATGGGGCCGTCCTGGTGCGGGCGTTGGAACACCTATCAGGTTCTTCTCCATGTCTGGTCATGGCAGGATGTCGCCCTGGCCGCGGCGCGGCGCTGGCACGAACCTGCACCCACTTACGAAGTCCTGCGCTTCCCCGACATCGAAGCCTACAACGACGCCCTCCTGGCCCGATACCAAGGCAAGGACATGGTTGCAGTAGCGGACGGCCTGGTCACGAGTTGCCGGCAGACCATCCTCCTGGTTGAGCGCAGCCCCGAGGGCCTGTTGCGACGCAGCAATATCTTGCCCTGGAGCAAGCGACGGGAGACAGACACGCTCTGCGGCATGCTGTACACCATCTATCGCCACACATGGGACCACGCCTGGGAGATCTGCGAGCACCGCGACGCTGAAGACCCCGAAAGGCCACCTCACTCCAGGTAATGGTCCAATCCCTGCTTCTTGATCTGCTCGATGATGGTCTTGACATCTTGAGCGCGATCCGCGGGCATGACCAGAATGGCGTCGTCGGTATCCACCACGATCATGTCGCGCAGGCCGATGGTAGCGATAAGCCGTTTGTGGCTGAATACCAGAACGTTGCTGCTTTCGTGATGGACATGTCGCGCATGACAGACGTTGCCGGCTTCGTCCTTGGGCAATACGTCTAGCAGTGCAGCCCAGGAGCCGATGTCATCCCACCCCAGATCGACGGGAAAAACCGCGACCGAGCGTGCGCCCTCCATCACACCGTAGTCTATGGTGACGTTTCCCTTGAGGGGCATCCAGTAGCGCTCGTAGGCCTCCTGTTCGCGGGTACTGCCCAAAGCGGGTGCCAGCCCTTCCAGCGCTGTGTAGAGCTGAGGCATCTGCCGCCGGAATTCCTCCATGATCGCATCCTGCCGCCACACGAACATGCCGCTGTTCCAGACGTAATTGCCCGCGGCCAGAAATGCCTCGGCAGTGGCACGGTCGGGCTTCTCGCGAAAGCAGCGTACACGTCGCGCTTCGCAGTCGTTGTAGACGCCGAGAGGCAGATCCATCTCGATATAGCCGTAGCCCGTTTCCGGATAGGTCGGTTGAATGCCCAGCGTGATCAGCTCACCCTGCTGGGCCAGTTCGGCTGCCCCTATCAGGACCTGGCGCAGGGCTTCGGGCTTGCGGATGAGATGGTCGGCGGTGAGGACGGCCATGATGGCATCGGGGTCCTCACGCCGGAGATGCAGCGCGGCCAATCCGATGGCCGCGGCAGAACCGCGCGCCGCGGGCTCGCCCACGATGTTATCGCCGGGAAGATCGGGCAATTGGGCGCGCACCAGCTCCACATACTCGGCATTGGTGATTACGAAAATATGCTCTTTCGGCACCAGAGGCACCATGCGGTCATAAGCTTCCTGGAGCATGGACCGCCCATTCCCGGTAAGGTCCAGGAACTGCTTGGGTGTGCTCTTTCGACTGCGGGGCCAGAGACGGCTACCGATGCCGCCGGCCAGGATCACCGGATAGAGATGGGTTCCAGACATCTTTGTCATTTCCGTAGAATGTGGGTGTGGAGGCAAGAACCGTCAGCAACGAAGTGCCTGTGCGAGACTGCGGGGTCAGGAGAGAAGCCTGAGATCGGGTGGCACGGCGTCTTCCTGCACGGCTGCGACCAGCGTGCGCCAGGCCAGGGTCTGCACGAAGGGGTGATCGACCACCTTGTGTTCGAAGGCGTGGGCTGCGGCCAGGGCCAGAGCCGCCAACCGCGACTCACCGGTCAGGGTCAGCCACAAGGCCTGGCTACGGCAGCGACGGGCCAGCGTACTCGCGGCCTCGTCGGCCACCAGGGCCTGGGCTATCCTCTGATGCACTGGGCTACCCGGTATCTGCACACTTTCGGGCTTCTCGTCCAGCACCGAATGTTCCGATTCGGGCAGCGTCCAAAGCCAGGTCGCGAAGGCGGGATGCCCGAAGAGATCGACGAACTCGGTGCCTTGGGCAGACTCCGCCGGCGGGGGCAGATCAGGCCAGGAGGCCGCCCCGTCGGGTTCGCCGCTGCCCCAAAGCCAGTGGCCGAAGGTCACCAGTGCCGCGGGCAGCGGCAGCTCCGCGTCTATAGAGGCCTGCACGGCATCGTCCACCAGGGTCAGGGCCAGTGCCGGCACCATCTCTACCAGATGGAAGTGGTAGCTGATATCCGCCACCTTGAGACGGTGGAGGTGACCAACTTCCGCGGCTGTGGGTGCATCATGACGGGGAACGTCGGCCTGGGCACCGGCCTGCTGCACACCCAAAGTGTCGTGCAGAAGCAACATCAGTAGATTCACACTCTGACCATCTTCCTGGCTTTGAATAAACCAGAGAAAGTGATTGCCAAAAGCATCCATGGGTGACCACAGTCCGCGCAACACAGGTGCAGGACCCGAGGTCACGCCTGCCATCTGGAGCTTGCGCACCTGGCGCTGGACATCCGCGCGCTGGGACGCGGGAACCAGATGAGCCAGCGTACGCAACGCTTGCAAGGCCAGGGGATGGCGAATAGTGCCGATCCGCTGGACTAGCCGCTGCCGTACGTGTTCCGGCGCGTAACCGGCGATGGTCATCAGCAGCTGCGCCATTCGAGGATCGTCGATGGTAACCAGGACGTCGAGCACCGCGTTGACGATCTCCGGTGGTTCGGCCAGCAACTGTTCCGCATATTCGTAGAAGGTATAGGGGTCCTTCTCGGCCAGAGCCAGGGCTTCTTCGGCACTCTGGCGGGCCACCTCGGAAGCATCGGGCAAGGTCTGGGCGAGGGCCGGCTCGACCTCGACATCCAGGTAGCGCTCCAGGATCATGACCGCGGTAAGGCGGGCATCGCCCGGTAGATGGGGATCGGCCGCGGCGCGGTGCAGGGCGGGAACGATGAGGTCACGGTCGAGGTAGCGGGCGACCAGGCCAAGCCCTCCGCGAATCTGGGCGTTGTCCGTACCCAGGTGGCGGATGAGCACGGGCACGATTTGCTCGCCGTGTCCCGCCAGAGCGCGGGCGCGGCGTTCCAGCTCGATGGCAGTGCTTGCCTCGGCCAGGGCCTCTATCTCTCGTTCCAGTGCGAGCCGTTTGCTAAAGCCGTGAATGACATTGTCGTTTTCGCTAGACATGGCTGGCAGATGATAGCACAATTCCCCCTTTCGTGGCACACTTGCGAAGGTAGTGAGAGGTACTAAGCCTGCGCCGGGCACCGGGCAGGGGAGGGATGAGGAAAGCTCTCGCCTTGCTACGCGGGTCGCGCGGACCGGGTCGATGCGCGACCCTGCGGAGGGGCGGTCACACCCAACCGGACACCCCCCGGCGCTTCGGCTTGCCGTGTCGTGCTGCGTGGGCCTGCATCCGGACAGGCTGGAAAGCCTGTCCCACATGCAGCTCTGCCCGAGAAGCTGAAACCTCGGCCGCCTGTCTCGCCGGCCGACGCCGCAGAATGCGGGGGCGCTCCCCCGCACTCCCTATTGTGTCCATTGAAGGCGACCCCATAAGGGTGTCCAGTTAAGTCATACCTGTGGGGGAAGGGGGCTGTTTTGAGCGCCCGAGATGTCCTCTTTGCACGT